>MGWJ01000023.1 GCA_001800945.1 Flavobacteria bacterium RIFCSPLOWO2_12_FULL_31_7 | reverse complement strand
TTAATACATAAGACGCTCTGTCTTTCACACCAGTTTCTAATCCGGCATAAGCTAAGGATTGAAATCCGAATGCCGTTTTATAAAAGTGTGCAGCTTGTTTGGCATTTCCTACATAAAACTCAACGTAATCTGTTCCTAATAAAGGTAAGAAATCTTGAGCTCCTTCAAATATTTTTTCTAAGCCGTATTCGACTGATTTTAATTCTTGTGACATAATATTATTTTTTTTCGGTAAAATTTACCTAAGTTATGTTTAATTAATTATTCTTCTAACCAAGATTGGTAATAGGTATCATCTGCAATTTTCATAGCTTCTTCTGTAACCATTAAAGGTTTAAAAGTATCTACCATTACAGCTAACTCTAATGTTTCTTTTTTACCAATACTTCTTTCTGCTGCTCCTGGGTGTGGTCCGTGAGGAATTCCAGCAGGATGTAATGAAATATTTCCTGGTTTTACATCGTTTCTACTCATAAAATCTCCATCCACATAGTACAAAACTTCGTCAGCATCAATATTACTGTGATTGTATGGCGCAGGAATTGAAAGTGGATGATAATCGTATAATCTTGGTACGAAAGAACAAATTACAAAAGCATCTGTTTCAAAAGTTTGATGAATTGGCGGTGGTAAATGGATTCTTCCTGTAATTGGTTCGAAATCGTGAATGGAAAAAGCATACGGATAATTGTATCCGTCATAGCCAATTACATCAAATGGATGTGAAGCATAAACCATTTCGAAAATTTCATCTTTCTTTTTAATTTTGATGATGAATTCTCCTTTTTCGTTGTTGGTTTCTAATTCTTCTGGACGACGAATATCACGTTCACAAAATGGTGAATGTTCTAATAATTGTCCGAACCAGTTTCTGTATTGTTTTGGTGTATAAACCGGACGATGTGATTCTACGATAAATAATCTATTGTCTTCTGTGTCGAAGTCAATTTTATAAATCATTCCACGTGGCACAACTAAATAATCGCCATAACTGAAATCTAAATTTCCAAGCATGGTTCTTAACTTTCCAGTTCCTTTATGAATGAAAATTACTTCATCAGAATCGGTATTCTTATAAAAATAATCTGTTGTAGATTTTCTTGGTGCTGCTAAAACGATATGACAATCTGAATTGGTCAATACAATTTTTCTGCTTTCTAAAAAATCATCTTGTGGCGCTACTTCGAAACCTCTTAACTTATAAGATTGAATGTTGTTAGCATTTGCAATTTTCGGAGCAACACTATATTGTTTTCTAATTTCTTTTACTTGAGTTGGGCGTTGTTCGTGATACATGTTCGTTGACATTCCGTCAAAACCTACAGTTCCAAACAATTGCTCATAATACAAATCCCCATTTGGTTTACGGAATTGTGTATGACGTTTGCGAGGGATTTCTCCTAATTTGTGATATATTGGCATTTCTTTAAGTTTAAAAGTTTATGGTTTTAAAAAGTTTAAAAGGTTTTGCTATTAAGCTTTTTAATTAAAACAAAAAGAGAACTGCTCATTCAGGATTTCTCTTGATAAGGAATTTAAGGTGAGCTAGTAAATCTTTAAAAGAAGGTAGCATTATAGCATTTTTAGTATAACAAATTTAGAAAAAAAATTGATAAAAATTAAAAAAAAACGACTTCAATTGGAAGTCGTTTTTAAATATTATTCTTTTTCGTTATTCAGTTTTGAATTTCGTTTTCCGTATAAGAAGTAAACTAAAATTCCGATAGCTAACCATCCTAAAGATAATAATTGCGCATCATGACTTAAGTTGATCATTAAATAAGTATTGATAGCAATACCACAAACGGCAATTACTGGTAAAGCCGGAACTTTAAAAGTACGTTCTAAACCTGGTTGTTTTACTCTTAAAATCCAAACCGCGATACACACCATAGTGAAGGCAAATAAAGTACCAAAACTTGTCATATCCGCTAATTTGTTGATAGGAGTAAAAGCTGCAACAATTGCAATAAATCCACCTAAAATCATTAAGTTATTTTTTGGTGTTCCAGATAATGGATTAATTTTTGAGAAAACAGAAGGAATTAATCCGTCTTTAGACATTCCTAAGAAAATTCTAGATTGTCCCATAATCATTACCATTAATACAGAAATTAAACCAACTGTAGCCGCAATTGTAATAATATAACCAGCCCAAGCTTGTCCAGCAATATCAAAAGCATAAGCTACAGGTGCTTTAATCGCTTCTGGATATTTTCCAAGTGGATTAAAATCTTGGTAACTCATCATACCAGTTAATACTAATGAAACTAAAATATATAAAACCGTACATACTAATAATGAGGCAATAATTGCGAAAGGAACGTCTTTTTTAGGATTGATAGCTTCCCCTGCTTGCGTAGAAACCGCATCGAAACCAACATAAGCAAAGAAAATAGCTGCAGCTCCAGAAACAATTCCACCTACACCGTATGCCTGATGTGTTCCTGCTTTGTCAACGATTTGAGTTACTTCTGGAATAAATGGTGACCAGTTATCCATGTTGATAAAAAATGCACCAGCAATAATTACGAAAATAACGGCTGAAACTTTTAATATTACAATGAAGTTATTTGCGTTAGCTGCACTTTTTGTACCTTTAATAAGGATTGAAATTACAAATAATACAATTAAGAATGCAGGTAAATTCATAGAGAATCCTTCACCAGTATAACTTGCTGGATCTGCAGTTAGCCATTCTGGGAGTTTTATGCCAAACATTTTGAGTAGTTTGTTAAAATATCCGGACCAAGAAACGGCAACCGTCATGGAACCCATGGCATATTCTAAGATTAATCCCCAACCTATAATCCAAGCGAAAACTTCACCAATTGTTCCGTATGCGTATGCATAAGCAGAACCTTCTACAGGTAAAATGGAAGCAAATTCAGAATAACATAAAGCAGCAAATACACAAGCAATACCTGCAATAATAAATGAAATGGCTAATGCTGGTCCAGCGTGATAATAAGCTCCAGTTCCGGTAAGTACAAAAATACCACCACCAATAATAGCTCCAATACCAATAGCTGTTAAGCTCCATTTACCTAAAACGCGCTTTAATTCACTTTTTTTCATATCCGCTTCAAAAGCCGATACAGGTTTAACTCTCCAAATAGACATAAAGTAATAATTTTTTGTTGCGCCAAATATAGGATATTTTCACTTAATTAACCAAATGAAAATATTTAATTAAAAAATGAAGCCTAAATTAAACCAAAAAGCAGAGAAATGTGTTTCTGGAGACCAAGTATATTTAATTTCAACTGGACCTACCAGTGTTTCTAATCCATAGCCCAATCCGAACCCTGTAAAAGAAGGTTTGTTTAACCAAGTTTTAGTCGAATTAAATATAAAATTTCCTACGATGGAAGCATTATAAGTGAAATTGATGTGGTTTTTTTTATAAAATTCATAATCAACTACTGAGCTGGCTTTTACATAAGAATTTCCGCTTAAGCCTAAAAAATCATACCCATAAAACGGACGAATGTTGTTGGTGTCTTTAAACCCATATCCGCCCAAAACAAAATCGAAATAAGGTAATGAAGAATAGCCAACTTTAAATCCACCTTCATTTTGTATGGTTATAGAAAGTTTTTTTAGAGGTGTAAACGCGATAGCCATATCCGCTTTGGCAATAGAAAATTTATTGAATTGATTCGTATAATCTGACGAATCAAAATAATAATTAAAATTACTTTTAAAATACCAGCCTCTTTTTGGAAAAAATTTATTGTCAAACGTATCGTGATTTAAATATCCAAAAAAGGATAAATAGTTACTGTCTTCAATGGTTTTATTGGCACGAGGTAGGTTTTCTGATTTCAAACTTAGTTGTTGTAATTCTAATCCACCACCAATGTTATATTTTCTTAAAAAAACGGTTTGAACAAAGATTTTATTACTCAAACTAGAATAATCTAAATTGATTTTGTCAAAATTGTTGTTTAAATAATTTTCAATTCCAAAGGCATTATTTATGTTTTTATTAAATTTATTTAAGTTTGAGGAAATACCAAAACTGAAATAATAGCCATTATCAATTAAATAGTTGAAATCGTATCTGAAATTATCACCTAAAATCACATCCAAAGAAACCATGTCATTTTTAGAAAACAATTTTTTATGAGTGATGTTAATTAAAGCACTACTCTTGTATAATTCATCAAAATGTAGGGCAAACTTTAAAAACGTATTAATTTTATTTTCTCGTAAAGCGATAAAAATGTCTTTATCATTAAACTGATATCTTACTGAACTAAAATTTTGGGTATTATTCAGATTTTGTATACCATTTTGAAAATCTTGAAAACTAATTTTAGTATTGGGTTTAAAACGCAATTTTCCTAGCACATAAGCTCGTGTATAATTTTTTAACTCTGTAAAACCAATGTTTCCCACGTAAATAGAATCTTTAACTGGCGTTAATTGAGGTTTTTGGTAATCATTATTTTGAAAAACAGCCAATTCTTTTAAAAATTTTCTAGCTTCATTTTCTCCATTTTCAATAATTTTTTTTCCGTTTTCAAATGATAATACATTGAAGCCTTTTATGTTAGGTTTGATGTAAATGTCGGTAAGTTTACGCTTACTTTCCATTTGACTTTGCGTGTTGAAATTAGAAATTTGCCCAAAAATTGTGGTAATTCCTTGTAAATCTTTTCTGGTTTTTAGTTCTTCTTGCACGTCCACACCAATTACAAAATCAACGCCTAATTCTCTTAGTTTTTCAACTGGGTAATTATTGGTTACACCGCCATCAATTAGCAATTTACCGTCAATTTCAATAGGATAAAAAATACTTGGAATGGAGCTACTGGCTACTAAAGCTTGTGGAAAAATACCTTTATCTAAAACCACTTGTTGTCCTGTTTCAATGTCTGTTGCCATGCAGAAAAAAGGAATTGGTAGTTTTTTAAAATCACGAGTATTTCTAACATGATAACTAATTTTCGACAAAAAATTAAAATTATATAATCCTTTTGACAAGGCGTTAGGCGTTTCTAATTTTAGCTTTTTAAAAGGCAAAACTAACGCGTAGATATCGTCATTTCTTTTGTTGATAAGAATTTTAGATTTTCTAGGAATATTATCTTGAACTAAATCGTCAATCGTTAAGGTTTTGAAAATGGAATCTAATTGTTTTCCGGTGTAACCCGAAGCATACATTCCACCAACAATCGCACCCATACTGGTTCCGCCAATATAATCAATTTTAATTCCTAAAGAATCGATAACTTTTAACACACCAATATGTGCCAAACCTTTGGCGCCACCACCAGAAAGTACCAATCCAATTTTTGGTTTTTTGATGGTGTCTTGTGCTTGAGTGGTAAAAGATCCAAGTAAAAAGATCCAAGTAAAAAGTATTATACAAGGAAGTCTACCATACAGGTAATTAACTTGTTTCTTTTTACTTTTTACTTGGCTCTTTGTCATTTTTAATCTTTTTTGTAAAAGTCGGTAATTTTTTTTGCTTTTGAAAGTCCAATTATGTCAGAAATTTCTTTTTCTGTGGCTTCTTTTAATCTTTTGACACTTTTGAAGTGAGAAATTAGTGTAATCATCGTTTTTTCACCAATTCCTGGTATGCTTTCTACTGAAGAATTTAAGGCAGACTTACTTCTTTTATCTCTATGATGTGTGATGCCAAATCGGTGCGCTTCGTTTCTTAATTGTTGAATAATTTTTAACGTTTCACTTTTCTTATCTAAATATAAAGGAATCGGATCATCAGGATAAAATAATTCTTCTAGTCTTTTGGCAATTCCGATAATGGCAATTTTTCCTCGTAAACCCAAATCTTCTAAACTTTTTAAAGCTGATGATAATTGTCCTTTTCCGCCATCAATAATTATTAGTTGTGGTAAAGGTTCTTTTTCATCGAGTAATCTTTTGTATCTTCTGTATACCACTTCTTCCATGGAAGCAAAGTCATTCGGACCTTCCACGGTTTTGATATTAAAATGACGGTAATCTTTTTTACTAGCTTTTCCATCTTTAAAAACCACACAAGCGGAAACTGGATTGGTTCCTTGGATATTCGAATTATCAAAACATTCAATATGTCGATGTTCTACAGAAAGTCGTAAGTCTTTTTGCATTTGCGCCATAATTCTGTTGGTATGACGGTCTGGATCTACAATTTTGATCTGTTTTAACTGATCTAAACGATAATATTTCGCATTGCGTTCCGACAGGTTTAAGATTTCTTTTTTATCGCCTAATTTCGGAACGGTAACTTTAATGTTTTCTCCTAAATCTATCTCAAAAGGTACGATAATTTCTCGAGAAGTTAAGAAGAAACGTTCTCGAATTTCCACCACAGCTAATTCTAATAATTCTCCGTCAGTTTCGTCTAACTTTTTCTTCAATTCTAAGGTGTGAGAACGAATAATTGCACCGTGAGAAATCTGTAAAAAATTCACATACGCCATCGTTTCATCTGAAATAATCGAAAACACATCTACATTCGTAATTTTCGGATTTAAAATAGTCGATTTGGCCTGATAATTTTCTAAAACTTCAATTTTATCTTTGATTTTTTGGGCTTCTTCAAACTTCATTTCGGAAGCTAAAACTTGCATGTGATTTTTGAAATCTTTTAAACTTTCTTTGAAATTTCCTTTTAAAATTTCTCGAATTGCCGTAATTTGATTTTGATAATGTTCTTGAGTTTCATAGCCTTCACAGCCGCCTTTGCAATTGCCAATGTGATATTCTAAACACACTTTATATTTTCCAGATTTGATATTTCCTAAAGACAAATCGAAATTACAGGTTCGTAACGGATACAATTCTTTAATTAATTCTAATAAGGTGTTCACGGTTTTGAAACTCGTATACGGACCAAAATATTCCGAACCATCTTTTATCATTTTTCGTGTAGGAAAAACTCTTGGGAACGCTTCTTTTTTGATGCAAATCCATGGATAGGTTTTGTCATCACGAAGCAATACATTATATCTCGGTTGTAAGGTTTTAATCAAATTGTTTTCCAATAATAACGCATCGGTTTCTGTTGGAACGACAATGTGTTTAATGGTCACAATCTTTTTTACCAAAACCGAAGTTTTATAATTATCATGATTTTTGGTAAAATACGATTGAACCCGTTTTTTTAAATTTTTCGCTTTTCCTACATACAAAATCTTGTTGTCTTTGTCGTAATACTGATACACACCAGGATTATCAGGTAAGGTTTGGATTTGCAGTTCGAGTGGCGTCATTTTTAGTGGGCAGTGTTCCGTTTTTAGTGTTCCGTCATTTGACTTGAGAAAGTCTCACAAAAATAACAAAAATCTATTAAATTGCGATGAACTAATTTTTACTATTTTAGCAAAAACATATTTCTAGTTATGCTTAAAGAAATTACCATTTTTAAAGAAACTATTTTACCTGGCGAAAGTAAAACCATCAATATGCAAATTGGAAAATTGCATACGATGACCGATTTACATATTCCTATTATTGTAGAAAGAAGTAAAAAAGAAGGCCCAGTTGTATTATTAAGTGCTGGTTTACATGGTGATGAAATTAATGGAACTGAAATTGTAAGAGAATTAATAGTTCAAAAAATCAATAAGCCAAAATGTGGTACGATAATCTGTATTCCAGTTATTAATATTTTTGGATTTGTAAATCAAACCAGAGAATTTCCTGATGGTCGCGATTTAAACCGAGTTTTCCCTGGAAGTAAAACGGGTTCTTTAGCGAGTCAGTTTGCCTATTATATTCTAAAAGAAATAGTGCCACATGTAGATTATGCCATTGATTTTCATGCAGGGGGAGCGAGAAGATTCAACGCACCACAAATTCGAATCGTACCCAATAACGAAGAATTAAAAATACTTTCTGATGTTTTTGGCGCACCTTTTACCTTGTTTTCTAATAATATTGCAGGTTCGTTTAGAAGTTCTTGTGACAAAATGGGTGTAAAAATGTTATTGTTCGAAGGTGGAAAATCGGTAGATATAAATAACGAAGTGACTTATGAAGGAGTAGAAGGCACGAAACGTTTTTTATCACATTTGAAAATGCTACAACCGAAACATCAAGTTTCTGAACCACACAATACCATTTACATAGAAAAATCGGATTGGATTAGAGCCAATTTTTCAGGATTGTTTCACGGCTTAAAAACTATTGGAAGTTTTGTAGAAAAAGGCGAATTAGTGGCTACCATTTCAGATCCTTTTGGAAAAGTGAGTCATAAATTGAAAGCACCACATGCTGGTTATTTAATTAATGTTAACGACGCGCCAGTAGTGTATCAAGGTGATGCGGTTTTTCATATTTCTACTAAATTAGAAGCTTAATCTACAAAATTAAAACCTAACAAATATCATATTTTATCTGAAAGTTGTCGCCTAAGTTTGTCAAAAAAACATAGGTATGCAGTATTGGAAGAAATTGACTCCGCAACAAAGACAAGATAGAATTGATGAAGCTTTGGTTCAAAATGTAAATTTTGCCACAGATACTTCATTAGGATTTCCAGCTTCTCGATTAGACAGTAAAGTATTTTACGAAGAAGCACCTTTTCTACGTGATGCGCCAACTATCAGAGCCTATGTGGCCAATCCAAACAACATTGGTTGTCATACTTTTGGCACTTCGGAAAACGCTTTTTATG
>MGWJ01000022.1 GCA_001800945.1 Flavobacteria bacterium RIFCSPLOWO2_12_FULL_31_7 | reverse complement strand
AGTGGCTAAAGGTAGCGAAGCCGATCCAAGACCAATGCCAAAATTAATGGCTTCATGCGTTACAGGATGTATGGATGGTATGGAAGTGAATAGTAAAAATTCGGACAGAGTAACTGAAGCAAGAAAATCAGTAACGGAATTTTTATTAATCAACCACCCTTTAGATTGTCCTGTTTGTGACCAAGCTGGAGAATGTAATTTACAAGATTTAAGTTTCGAACACGGAAAATCTGAAACATGTTTCATTGAAGAAAAAAGAACTTTTGAACCAGAAAATATTGGTGACAAAATTCAATTACATATGAATCGTTGTATTTTATGCCAACGCTGCACAACTTTAGCTGATCAATTAACAGATAAAAGAGTTCACGGAGTTTTAAACCGTGGAGATCATGCGCAAATTTCAACTTGCGTTTCTGCGGCAATTGACAATGAATTTTCTGGAAATATGATTGATGTTTGCCCTGTTGGAGCTTTAACAGACAAAACATTCCGTTTCAAAAGTAGAGTTTGGTTTAATAAGCCTTTCAATGCGCACAGAGAATGTACAACTTGTTGTGGAAAAACTACTGTTTGGATGTTTGGAAACGAAATTCAAAGAGTTACGGGTAGAAAAGACCAATATGGTGAAGTAGAAGAATTTATTTGTAATACGTGTCGTTTCGATAAAAAAGAAGTTTCTGATTGGACTATCGAAGGACCAAGAAAATTTGCAAAAGATTCTGTTATTAACCAAAATAATTACGTTCGTCCTTTAGAGAAAGTAATTATCGAAACAGAGAAAAACATACTTTTAGGTCGTGATGAAGACCGTAAAAAAATTAGTATGACAGGTGTTCCATTAAAAAATACTCAAAAATAATGGATAGCGTATTTATCATAGAAAAAAGTGTAATTATAGTTGCAGTATTTGCGTTAACGATGTTAATGGCCATGTATTCAACTTGGGCTGAACGTAAAGTAGCAGCCTTTTTACAAGATCGTGTTGGGCCAAACCGTGCAGGTTGGGGTGGATTATTACAACCACTTGCCGATGGAGCCAAATTATTTACAAAAGAAGAATTTTTTCCAAATACACCTAATAAATTCTTATTTATATTAGGACCAGCAATTGCCATGAGTACGGCTTTGATTACAAGTGCTGTAATTCCATGGGGAGATAAAATTCACGTTTTTGGAAGAGATGTTTTACTACAAGCTACAGATATTGACGTATCAATTTTGTATGTTTTTGGAATATTATCAATTGGAGTATACGGAATTATGATTGGTGCTTGGGCATCAAACAACAAATATTCATTAATGTCAGCGGTTCGTGCCTCTTCTCAAATGATTTCTTACGAAGTTGCAATGGGATTAGCTATGATTTCAATTTTAATGATGTCAGGGTCTTTATCTTTAAAAGACATTACAGTAATGCAAGCCAATGATGGTTGGAACATTTTCTATCAACCTTTAGCTTTCTTAATCTTCTTAATTTGTTCTTTTGCAGAAACAAACAGAACACCTTTCGATTTAGCAGAATGTGAGTCAGAATTAATTGGCGGATATCATACTGAATATTCATCTATGAAAATGGGATTCTATTTATTTGCTGAATATGCTAACATGTTCATTTCTTCAACCATCTTAGCAGTTGTATTCTTAGGAGGTTACCACTTCCCAGGAATGGCTTGGGTCAATGAAAATTGGGGAATTAACATTGGAGCCTTATTAGGTTTCTTGACTTTATTCGCAAAAATATGTTTCTTCATCTTCTTCTACATGTGGGTAAGATGGACGATTCCACGTTTCAGATACGATCAATTGATGCATTTAGGTTGGAAAATATTAATCCCATTAGCTGTTCTAAATATCATAATAACAGGTATCGTAATGGTTTTATTTAATTAGTAAGAAGATGTCAATACAACAAATATCATTATCAGGAAGAAAAATTGAAGTTTCCAACAAGGAAATGTCATTTTTAGAACGAATTTACGTTTGGACAATTCTGAAAGGTTTATGGACCACTTTAAAACATTTGTTTAGAAGAAACGAAACCATTAAATACCCAGAAGAAACAAGAACTATGAGTCCGGTTTATAGAGGACAGCACATGTTAATGCGCGACGATCAAGGAAGAGAAAGATGTACCGCTTGCGGATTATGTGCTTTGTCTTGTCCAGCTGAAGCGATTACTATGAAAGCTGCTGAAAGAAAACCAGAAGAAAAAAACTTATATAGAGAAGAAAAATACGCAGAAATTTATGAAATTAATATGTTGCGTTGTATTTTCTGTGGTTTATGTGAAGAAGCTTGTCCAAAAGAAGCGATTTACTTAACTACATCTAAAAAAATTGTAAAATCGGGTTACGAAAGAGAAGGTTTTATCTACGGAAAAGACAAATTAGTGATGCCTTTAGATATGGCTATCAAAAATACGCAATCAAATACAGCAAATTAATATGTTAGAGTACATTTTTTATATCTTATCAGCTATAACATTAGGAACTGCATTTTTAACAGTAATTAGTAAAAATGCGATTCATAGTGCTATTTATTTAGTAATTTGCTTTTTCTCATTAGCAGGTCATTACTTATTATTCAATGCTCAATTTTTAGCTATCGTTCACATTATTGTCTATGCTGGAGCCATTATGGTATTATTATTATTTACCTTAATGTTAATGAATTTGAACAATGAAGACGAAACGTCTAAACCCATATTAGCAAAATTTTCAGCAGTTTTTTCAGCTGGAATTTTAGGTTTAGTATTAATTGCAGCCTTACGTAAAGCACAACCAGAAAATATTGAATATGTAAATTCTGGAGTAGATTATCAATCCATTAAAGTTTTAGGAAACGTTTTATTAAACGAATACCAAGTTCCTTTCGAATTTGCTTCGATTTTACTTTTAGTTTCTATGATTGGTGCAGTTTTAATTTCTAAAAAAGAAGAAAAAATATAATTATGAATATCTTAGAACACGTTGGTATAGAAAACTACCTTACTCTAGCAGCCTTGCTATTTTGTATTGGTGCTTTCGGACTTTTATACAGAAGAAATGCCATAATCATGTTTATGTCTATTGAAATTATGCTTAATGCTGTAAACTTACTTTTAGTTGCTTTTTCATCTTATCATGAAGATGCTTCAGGACAAGTTTTTGTATTTTTCACTATGGCCGTTGCTGCAGCTGAAGTTGCCGTAGGTTTAGCCATATTAGTTTCGGTATTTAGAAATATTGGAAATATTGACATCGATAATTTAAAAAATCTAAAAGGATAATTCTGAAATGAATACTACTATATTACTTTTATTATTTGCACCGTTAGTTGGTTTTTTAATCAACATTTTCTTCGGTAAAACATTAGGTAAAACTGTCTCTGGCGCTATTGGTACGGCTTCAGTATTTATCTCTTTCTTATGTACAATTTGCTTATTCTCACAAATCAATGCAAACGGAAAAGCGATCACTTTTCACTTAGCAGATTGGTTTTCAATTGGAACTATTAAAGTAAATTTCTCTTTCTTATTCGATCAATTATCCGCTTTATGGTTATTGTTTGTAACAGGAATTGGAACTTTAATTCACTTATACTCTATTAGCTATATGCATGAAGACGAAAATATGCACAAATTTTTCTCTTATTTAAATTTGTTCGTTTTCTTCATGATTGCTTTAGTTTCAGGAAGTAACTTATTAATTATGTTCATCGGTTGGGAAGGCGTAGGATTATGTTCTTACTTACTAATCGGATTCTGGTATAAAAACCAAGACTATAATGATGCCGCTAAAAAAGCTTTCATCATGAACCGTATTGGAGATTTAGGTTTCTTAATTGGAATTTTCATCTTAGGTCATTTATTTGGTACTTTAGATTTCTTAGAAATAAAAGCATTATTAGGAAAAGATGTAATCTCTCCTAGCCTATTGTCAATCGCAGCTTTGTGTTTATTCATTGGAGCTTGTGGTAAATCGGCACAATTGCCTTTAGCGACTTGGTTACCAGATGCGATGGCGGGTCCAACACCAGTTTCTGCCTTAATTCACGCAGCAACGATGGTAACAGCTGGTATTTTTATGATAACAAGAATGAATTTCTTATTCGACTTAACTCCAGAAATCCAAAATGTAATTGCTATTGTTGGTGCTATCACTGCAATTGTTGCGGCTTCAATCGGTTTAGTTCAAAACGATATTAAAAAAGTATTAGCCTATTCTACAGTTTCGCAATTAGGTTTAATGTTTTTAGCCTTAGGATTAGGAGCGTATGAAGTAGCGGTATTTCACGTAATTACACACGCTTTCTTTAAAGCTTGTTTATTCTTAGGTTCAGGTTCTGTAATTCATGCTTTACATGGAGAACAAGACATGAGAAATATGGGTGGTTTAAGAAAAGTAATGCCAATTACGTTCTGGACGATGATGTTTTCAACATTAGCGATTTCAGGAATTGTTCCTTTCTCTGGATTCTTTTCTAAAGACGAAATTTTAATGACAGCTTTCCATACAAATATTCCATTATGGATTATTGGTTCGATAGCTTCTATTATGACAGCATTTTACATGTTCCGTTTGATGTATATAACTTTCTTCAACGACTTTAGAGGAACGGAAGAACAAAAACATCACTTACATGAAAGTCCAGCTTTGATTACTATCCCGTTAATTATTTTAGGATTTTTAGCTACTGTTGGTGGACTTATCAGCTTACCAGGAAACAGTTGGTTAAACCATTATTTAGCACCATTATTTGCTCACAAATCTCATGGAGAACACCATTTAGATGGAGAAACAATAATGTTAATGGCTATTGCTACAGTTGGAGCTTTTATTGGAATTGGAATTGCTTGGTTTAAATATATTAAAAACAAAGAAGTTCCTGTTGCAGATTCAGAAGTACAAGGTTTACATAAAGTTTTATCGAACAAATATTATTTAGATGAAATTTATATGGCAACAATTGTGAAACCTATCTATATGATTTCAAGTTTTGCTAAAAAATATGTGGAGAAATTCATTTCTAAAGCAGTTATTGGTTTAGGTGGTGCTACTTATGCATTATCTATAAAAGGGAAGAAAATTCAAAATGGTAATATTGGTGTGTATTTATTCGCATTCATATTCGGAATGGTTGGGTTTTTAGTTTATGTATTTATAATTCGAGATTTAAAATAATGGATATTAGTATCGTTTTAATTGTATTATTAGTTGGCGCTTTAGCCACCTATTTATCTGGAAACAAGTTCGCTTCTAAAATAGCTTTAGTTTCAAGTTTTGCAGCTTTTGGAGCAACACTATTGGCTTTAAACGCATTTCAAGCTGGAGATGATTTAGATGTAAATTTTCCATGGATTTCACAACTAAACATCAACTTCGCCTTACACGTTGACGGTTTATCATTAGTGATGTTATTATTAACAACTGGTTTGTTACCACTAATTATTTTATCTGGATTTATCACAAAATTTGAAAATTCAAAATCAATTTATGCTTTAATGCTATTCATGGGATTTGCCATGACTGGAACATTTTTAGCATCTGACGGGTTTTTATATTATATCTTTTGGGAAATTGCTTTAATTCCTATCTACTTTATCGCTTTAAATTGGGGTAATGGAGAATTAGAAGAACGCAAAAAAGCAATTTTAAAATTCTTCATTTATACCTTTGCTGGTTCGTTATTTATGCTTTTAGCATTCATTTACTTATACACAAAAGGCGGAAGTTTTGACATCAACAAATTATATGCGTTACCATTAACTCATGTTGAAAAAACATATATTTTCTTCGCATTCTTTTTAGCATATGCAATTAAAATTCCAGTAGTTCCTTTCCATACTTGGCAGGCGAACACCTATAGCAAAGCACCAGCAGTTGGTACGATGTTATTATCTGGAATTATGCTAAAAATGGGATTATACAGTGTTTTAAGATGGCAATTGCCTTTATCAGATTCTGCTGCAAAAGAATATATGCCACTTATTGTAGCGTTATCAATTGCTGGTATTATTTACGGTGCGATTGTAACTTTAAAACAAAAAGACATTAAAAAATTATTAGCCTATTCCTCATTATCTCACGTGGGATTAATTGCTGCAGGTTTATATTCTTTAACTTTTGAAGGATTTCAAGGTGCGGTTTTACAAATGCTTTCTCACGGTATTGTTATTGTTGGATTATTTTATGTGGTAGAATTAATTTACAGCAGATACAACACTTACGAAATCAAACAAATGGGTGGAATCAGAATTCAAGATACCTATTTCGCATCTTTATTTATGATTATCATGTTGGCTTCTGTAGCTTTACCAACCACTTTCAACTTTATTGGTGAATTCAATTTACTATATAGTTTATTCAAAGTAAACATTTGGTATGCGGTAATTGCAGGAACAACTATCATTTTAGGAGCATTTTATATGTTACGAATGTTTCAAAAAGTAATGTTAGGTTCGGAAACGAAATCATTTCACAAAATATCAAAACAAGAAAGTATTGTTTTAGTAATTGTTGTTGGATTAACAATTTTCTTCGGATTATTTCCACAACCAATTATCGATTTAATTACGCCAAGTTTACAATCAATTTTAACACAAATTAAATAATAATCAGCACAAAATGACTACATTAATTGCTATAATAGGAATCGGAATATTTTGTTTATTAGCAGAAATAATGAATCTAAAAAAGATTATTATTCCTGTGTCAATTGTGTCGTTGATGGCATTATTTGGTTTAAACATAACAGGTCAATTACCTGAAATTAATGGATTTGAATCTATGATTGAAGTAAATAAATTCTCAATTGCTTTTTCAAGTTTATTTATATTATTAACGGCGCTTTTAATTTTAATGAGTGCGCCGAGTTATGCTAAAAGTTCCAAATTATCTGATTTCATTTCTATAAAAGTCTTTATGCTTTCTGGAGCAGTGGCTATGGTAAGTTTCAGTAATATGGCAATGTTCTTTTTAGGAATTGAAGTTTTATCTATCGGTTTATACGTGTTAGCTGGAAGCGACAGATTGAATATCAAAAGTAATGAAGCTGGAATGAAATATTTCCTAATGGGTTCATTCGCATCAGGAATTTTATTATTCGGAATCACGATGTTATATGGAGCTACTGGTACTTTTGATGTGGGAACTTTATACGAAGCCTCAATTTCTGCTAGTACAGAATTTTGGTTTTACATCGGAGTAATTTTAATTACGATTGGAATGTTGTTTAAAGTAGCCGCTACGCCAATGCACTTTTGGGCTCCTGATGTTTACGAAGGATCACCAACACAAGTTACAGCTATCATGAGTACTTTGGCTAAAGTAGCTGCTATGGCTTCTTTCTTCAAATTAATTACAATTTTAAACAGTCAAATGTTATACAGTTATACTCAAGTAATTGTAGTTGTAGTAATTGCAACGATGCTATTTGGTAACGTAATGGCTCTACGTCAGAAAAAAGTGAAACGTGTTATCGCTTATTCAGGTATTTCGCACACTGGGTTTATGTTAATGACTTTGTTGAACATTAATGCCGCTGAAAACAATTTATTATTTTATGCAACTTCTTATGCGATTGCTGGATTAGCCGCATTTTCAGTAATTTTATTCGTTGTTAAAAACGAAGACAACGATTTTATTGAAAATTTCGATGGTTTAGGAAAAAAACACCCATTAATGGCTTTCGTAATGACCATTGCTTTATTGTCTATGGCTGGAATTCCAATTTTAGCAGGTTTCTTTGCGAAATTCTTCTTATTAAATCAAATTATTACTAGTGGATTTATTGGTTTAGCGATTATAGCAATTATCAACTCAATGATTGCGGTGTTTTACTACTTTAAAATTGTAGTAGCGATGTACACAAAAGAACCAACTTATGGTAAAGTATATGCGAATCATTCTGAATATTATATCGTAGGAATTGTAGCTACAGTTTTATTAGTACTTATCGGTATCTTCCCAGATGCGATTATGAATTTGTTATAAGAAACAAACTATCAAATATAGAAATCCCAACTTTTAGTTAATAGAAGTTGGGATTTTTGTTTTAACGATTGTGTTGATTAGCACGGAAATTTGAAGAATCTCAAGAATTAATTTGAGTAGTATTAGTGTTGTTTGTTAATGGTGATGAGAATGGTGTGAGATGCTTTCAGCATTACAAGATTGCGGTTAAGTTTGGGATTAATGAGCACGCAGATTTGAAGGATTGCAAGGATTTATTTTAGTTGATATACTTAAATAGATTTTGGTTACGAGATGCTTCGACAAGCCCAGCATGACAATATTGCGGTTAAGTTTGGGATTTAAGAAATGAAAAATCCCAACCGCCAAGTTGGGATTGATTATTAAGTTCCAATATTATAATTATTTTACACTTACTTTTTTACTAAAACTTCCGTTAGTAGTTTCCACTTTTACAATGTACACTCCAGTACTGTTGGACGACATTGGTATTAAAATATTGCTTTGCTCATCATTTCTAACATCCCAAGCATTAATCAATTGACCTACTAAATTGTATAATTGTACTTTGTTAACTGTAGTGTTTTTATCAGTATTTGCAATTTGAAGTACTTGATTTGTACTTTCAAATTTCACCTCAATAGCTTCGTTTAATTCCTCATTTATTTTAGTGTCATCTGAAATGGTTCTGGCTACAACAGTTCCAGGAGTACTTCTATTATTAAAAGTTAAATAAAATCTATTATTATGAACTCCAGCAGGTAACTTCACTTTAAAAGGTTGTGTTTTAATGTTGTGAAACAAACCAGTTTCATTATCGAAAATAAACACTTTTCTATTCGCATCAAAATTTTCAACATCATCTAAAACAATTTCTACAAAACCTGTTTGATCTGTTTTAACACCTATCGGATGTCTTTTTAATGGATTGAAAACGCCAACACCTTGAATAATCAAATTAGTTTCTTGGCTTCTAAAATACATATCATTAGGCTGGTCATCTAAATGAACACCATCATATCCTGGGTCAATATTATCGGTAGCATACTCATTCATGAAACCCAATAAAAGTTGTCTGTGAAAGTTATTCGCAGAATTAAATCCTAAACGAATTTTAGCAAATTCATTAGTTGAAAAGTTATCATTTGCGTTATTAGTGGCATTTGGATTGGCACTTCTAAACATTTCAAAAGAAGCTGGATCATTTTCTTTAACAAATATTCTTTGAGAATTATTAAAAGTAATATTTCCACCTGTAGCACTTCCAAAAACAAAGAATCCTTGTCCAACAGGAATAAAACGTTGAGCAATTTTTGTATTCCCTCCTAATCCATTAATTCCTGGAGGAGCAATTGGTGGTGTACCTCCAACTTTAGTGTAAGCGGCATAACCTCCTTGATAATCTTGTAAAACATGCGTATTATTAAGAGCCGAATGTTCCCAATAATAAATCGTACCATTAGTTGCTCCAGAAGCGCCTGCCACAGAAACAATATTATCATCAATAAACTTATCTGCGTCAATAGCTGAGGCATAAGGATTACCACTCAAATTCAAATTATTTGCAGAAATTGGATTGGTAATATCACCGTTGTAGGGTTTCCCAATGAACGTATAATTTTGTTTAGGAGTAGCTGCACCGCTACCTTTCATCGTGTAGCCTTGTGACGGACTTAAAGATCCTGTTTGTAAAACTTGAGTCCAGTTCGCATACACACCAGTAACATTTTGAAATTTATAAATCCAATATCCCGCTAAACTTATTGGATTAGTTGGAGCTCCGTTATAGCCACCAATCCAGTTTATTGGTGTTGGACTTGATGGATTTGTTCCATCTCTTAAAACCGTTGCGACTGTATAATTACTATTATTAACGCTTCCATTTACTGGTCCAACTGGCGAAGACCAATAATTATAATTGTATATGTTAGACGCACCTTGTTGGTCTCTTTCAATCCAACCATCACTAGTTGGTTCTAAATCACTTTGTGCAGTTTGAACCAGTTGAGAACGCCCTACTAAATCAATTACACCATCTAATAATAAGTACCAATCGTTTTGTAACTTATTATCGTTAGTCATTTTGATAGTTGCACCAGGATTTAAAATTAAGCCTAAATCTGTAGAATTTGAAGTTTCTGTAATAGTATGTGATACATTTACAATTGACCAATCGTAATCCATAACATCTAATCCTCTAATTTCTTTTGTTGGACTATTTACAGCTGTTGCAAAATCACCTACTCTTTCCGTTAAGAAAGGCATTGGTGCCTGTTGCACATTTATCACTTTATGATTGAAAATTTTGGTACCAACCAAATCAATAGCAGGTGTAGATAAATCATCAATAATATCGTCTTTATACACATCCATTCGGTAGTAACGTACTAAGTTAGCAAATGGTAAGGTGCCAACATCTTTTGGAATTACTTCACCTCTAACTTGAGTAGCGTTATTTTTAACCTCTTGATATACCATTCTTTGCAATTGTACATCAGTTAATCCGATGTTAAACACACGAACTTCATCTATTTTTCCTGTAAAATAATCAGTATTCGAAGCAGGATTTTTTCCTAAAGTTAATAAAGAAGCATCTGCTCCAATATTTCCAACTAAAGCTTGGGAAGCGACTTGTAAACCATTTATATATAATCTTACACTTCCGCCAGAATAAATAGCTGCAACATGGTACCACTGATTGGTATTTAATGCTGTGTTGAATGTAACCGTCGTTCCATTTACCTTAGCTTGTAATCTTTTAATATTAGACACTTTCAATTGGAAATTATTCTGTCCAACAATTACTCCATCTGCATTGTAACCGTTCGCTAAATTAATCCATGACATTAATGTTGCTGCTGGCAAGCCTCCTAAAATAGCTGTACTTTGTGCATAATCGTTTCTTCCATCAAATTCTAATAAAAGTTTTCTGTTTAGATCTCTTGGCGAACCAAAATAAGCAGTATTAGTATCAAAAGCATCAACAATTCCATCTTTATCAAGATCTGTATTTCCATCGATAATTCCGTCATTATTTGTATCTAGAGAAGCATAAAGTGTATTGGTAATATCAAAACTTCCATTGCTTGTTACATCTAAATAATTTGGAGCACCGTCACCATCTGTATCTAAAACATAATTTAAAAATGGTGCAATAAGCGAACCTTGATCTAAGTTCCCATAGATATTCAATCCATAATCGTATAAATCTAAAATACCATCACCATATCCTTCAACAATTCCGTCACCGTTAGTATCTTTACTTCTGAACGTTTCTGTATCAGCGCCATCTCCTTTTCCATCTCCAGTGATATCTCCATCTCCGTTCACAAATCCAGGCACGGCATTAGCATTTCCAGCACCTGATTCGTCCACATCAAAAATGGCATCATTATCAGAATCTAAATCCATATAGTTAGCAGCACCATCACCATCAAAATCAGGAGCAGATAATATTCCTTCGGCGCTATCGTGTAAACCATTTGCATTAGCATCCATCCAAGCCACATCCATTCTTCCTTTGGCGTTACTTAAATTCCCTAAACCTACCTCAATAATATCTTCAATTCCGTCATTATCTGAATCTAAGTCGAAAACATCTGCAACACCATCTAAATCTAAATCACATAACGCTTGAGTAATTAAAATATCATCTAATGCTAAATCATTCCCTAGTCCACCCGTTTCGTTATTGATAAAAGTCACATTAAATGCATCTACATTTAAGTTTAAACTAGCGGTAAACTGCACCCAATTTCCAGCTAAATTTCCAGCAGTTGTTGGAGCAATATTACCTGTGCTTATTGATGTTAAAAGATTATTATTTACATCTCTGAACTCTACTCTTACATTAGGACGTAATCTGGTAGCGATCCCAGGAGCATCCGTTCTGTCAATATTTAACACCCAAAAACTATAAGTAATTGGAATATTCGGCAGTGCTCCAGTTATTGAAGCGGTATAAAAAATTCCAGGAGTGTAAGACGCATTAAAAATAGCCATTCTTCCGTTTACATCGCCCGTATGGTCGCCACCCATGTGCCAGTAAGTTGGTGCCCATGAGGCAATTTGACAACTAGAAGCAACCGCATATTCTCCGTCATTTAAGTCAACTGAACTTAGAGTTGGACAAGCCACAGTATTTGGAGCACCTACCCCGTTTTCATAACAATAGGTAGTAATGGCATTATAGGTTGTATTAATTGTTGTTCTTGGTCCGGAACCAAAACTTTCATTTAAAAATTTATAATTAACTTTTGGACCGTTGGCATTGTTACAATTTGTTTCTTCAATAGTATCTCGAATTCCGTCATTATCGTCATCAATATCTACGTTATCAAAAATTCCATCACCATCACTATCAAAAAATGTTTGAATACAAGAACCTGTTAAATTATAGTTGTATGGATTTTCATCTGAATCATCATTTACGATAGAAATAGTTGCTGTTTTTGTTCCGATTACGGATGGGTTGAACGTAACTACAAAAGAAGTATTTCCACCTGGGATAACTACAGCTGCAGGTGCAGTAGTAATAGAAAAATCGCCAGGATTTGCTCCTGAAAATGTTATCGCCCCTAAATTTAAATTTTGAGATCCTGTATTATGTACGAAAAAAGTTCTGAAAATACTTCCACCAACAGATGTTGAACCAAAATCCGTATAATCTATAATAGAAGGTGTTACATCTCCATCAACAATAGAATTTAAATTTCCACGCACATCCATTTCTGGAGCAGAAATTGCAGTTCCTCTGGTGGCATATACGTAAGTTAAAGTTCCACCATTATTTGTATATCTAACCGTAATTGTTGCGTTTTTTATACCCGCTGGTGCAATTGGTGTAAATCGGATGACTAAATTTGGTGAAAAAACAGTTCCTAAACCGTTAAGTGTATTTCCACTAGAAGGGCCAGAAACAATAGAAAACTGAGCTGCATCTACACCTGATATCACTACTGCCGGATTCGCAAAAGTAATTCTTCGAGCACTTGCAGTACCTCCAGTGCCATCATTTCTTAATACAAATGTATTGTCTTTAGTGGAACCAATATTTACATTTCCAAAATCTGTAAAATCTAGCGCACTTGGAGTGATATCATTATTTGCAATAGTATTTCCATTACCAGAAATTACCAAATTTGCATTTTGAGAGAAACTTACCGCAGTAAGTAAGAAGAAAACTAGAGTAGGTAATAGTATTCTTGTAAAAGGAGTAATTTTTTTAATCATATCCAAAGTGATTAAGAGTTAGAATAGATTTAATGCATTTTTTTTACAATTTTTATGTTGTTTTATAAATTTTTCTGTTAAATTGAGCTAAAATATATTCATATATTCTGTTAAAAGTATGAATTATATTCTAACATAAAAAGCTAAATATGTTAAATATTCAAAATCCAAATGATTTATATAGATATTTAACAATTAGATGATGTTTTGTTAATATTTTCGTGAGGGAAATCTTAGTAATAAAAAATACGACGAAATGTTAACAAAAATCGACATAATACACGTATTGATTTTGAAAAATAGAAAAGAAAATTTTTGTAAGAAATAAAATCAGAAAAAAATATTTTGAAAAAGTAGCCTCAAAAAAGCCATAAAAAACTACAACTCAACTATAACACTAACTGCATTTCCTCCAAAACCAACTGCATTTACCAAAATTTTGGATATTTTTTTATTTTTTTGTGGATTGGCATAAAAAGGAGATGCAATAATTTTTTGCTTTTGTAACATTAAAATAGCCAATTCAATACTCAACAATCCAGAAGTTGCAAAAGTATGCCCTACTTTCCATTTGTTTGAAGTCAAAAGTGGTAAATGATTACCAAAAACAGTTTTGATTGCCTCAAATTCGGTACTATCACCTTGAATAGTACCTGGCGCATGCATCACAATCACATCAATATCTTCTAAATTATTAGATCCAATTGCCATTTGCATTGATTTTTGAAAACATTTCGCATCAGTAGAAATTGAAGTACTACTCGATAAAACTTCCGTAGCATACCCTATTCCAGTAATTTTAGCTAAAGCATTTTCGGATGCAAGCGATAACGACAAACATACCGCTGCTTCACCAAGAACCATGGTATTGCTGGTTTTAGAAAAATCTAAACTTCTATTTGCTAAAGAATTTTCTTCTGTTGAATATACTTTTAAAGCTGACAGTTGACTTAACGTAAAAGGAGTCAACGGAGCTTCACTAGCGCCAACTAAAAACTGATCGGACATTCCTGATTGCAACCAAGCTATACCGTTTAGCACGGCATGTAAACCAGTTGAACACGTTATTGAATGCGAAATTTCTGGTCCATCAGCATGTAAATCGTGAGAAACCCAACTGGAAATATTTCCTAAAGTAGTAGATGGTGAAGTAAAAGTAGAAACAAAACCATCAGTAATGAAATCAGAATGGTGTTTCTCAAATAAAGTTGTAGCACCACGAGAAGAACCAAAATTTATCCCCAAATTTGTATTGGAAAATCGACTATTTTCAAAACATTTTCTAGCTACAAAAATGGCCATAACTACTGATTGATCTAAATGTTTGTATTTAGAATCAGATGCCATTATATCTTGTAAAAGTTGAGTAGAAAGCGCTGAAAATTGAGAAACCCAATACGATTTATTATTTGCATCGAACCTTTGAAATAAAGAATTTTCATGTACATAATTGTCCCAAATTTCGTCAAGAGAAGTTCCTAAAGCAGAAATGGAAGCAATTGAATGAATAAAAACAGGTTGTTTTAACATGGAATCTCGTTTAATGCTAATTCAATAGTGGTATAAATTTGTTGCAAACTTTCTTCAGAAATAATATAGGAAGGCAAAATATAAATGATATTACCAACTGGACGCAAAATTACACCTTTCTCAATAAAATAATTATAAAACTGATTACGTAAATTGCTATAATAACCTTGTTTTTCGGAAACTTCAACTTCTAAAGCGAAAATTACACCTAAAACACGAGTGATTTTGACTTTTGGATGTTGTGAAATATGCTTTTCAAATTGAAGATGAGAAGCATTTATATGTTGAATATTATCTAAAATTTCTTGGTTTTTCAACAATGAAATACTTGCCAATGCAGCTGCGCAACCTGTTGGATTTGCTGTAAATGTATGCCCGTGAAACAAAGCATGATTAATATCATCACTCACAAAACCATCAAAAATTTCTTGGGTGAAAGTGGTAATCGCCATTGGAATCGTTCCGCCAGTTAAGGCTTTACTCAAACACATCATGTCTGGTTGATTTTTCAAATAATCACAAGCGAAAAGTTTTCCGGTTTTTCCGAAACCTGTCATTACTTCGTCAGCAATCGTAAAAACACTATTTTGTTTACAAATCGAAATCAATTCGTCTAACTCAGAAGCTTCGTACATCACCATTCCAGCTGCTCCTAAAACTAAAGGTTCAAAAATAAAAGCAGCAACTTCATTTTCAGCAATTGCTTTTTGTAAAGCTACTTTCGATTTTTCTTCGTTATCTTTTGTGGGAACTGGAATTCGAATTACCTTAACTAACGCATCTTGAAAAGCTTCTGTAAACAATCCAATTCCACTCACTGCCATCGCTCCGAAAGTATCACCGTGAAAGGCATCTTCAAAAGCGATAATCGTATCTTTTTTAATTCCTTTATTATACAGATATTGAAATGACGCTTTTATAGCCACTTCCACTGCCGTAGAACCATTATCTGAATAAAAAAATTTCTTTTGATTGGAAGGTAAAATTTCTACTAATTTCTCCGCTAATTCTACAACCACATTATGTGTAAAACCACCAAATAAAACGTGTTCTAATGTAATCAATTGTTTGTAAATCGCATCCGCAATAAACCTATTGCTATGTCCGAACGGATTTACCCACCAAGAAGCAATAGCATCAATATATTTTTTACCAGTTTCGTCCCATAAAAATTCCTTTTCACCTTTTACGATGGCTGGAAAATGAGAATAAATTTTATGTTGTGTATAAGGATGCCAGTTGTATAAACTATCTTTTTCTGAAAGTGTCATTGTATTAGTGACTAGTAATTAGTGATTAATCAGCAGTGCAAAGATAAGGAAACATTTTAATTGGGCGTTCCCTCGTTGCACAGTAATATGCTTAGCATTCAATTTAGTTTTACAACGAGGTCGTGAGTTCCGTTATATCTTTTTAAATTTATAAAAAATTTGTACTTTTTTATAAACTTAAAAAGGATGCCACTGCACCCACTAACGCAAAACCTAAATTTCAAAAGGCAATTTGCTTATAAATTAGACTATAACATAGCTTGTGAGAGATGCTTTCAGCATGAAAAGTTATTGGGCATTAAACTAATTCATTCAAATTTTCTCTAAACAAATCTGCGTAATATTTGATAACATTTTGGTCGAAATACGGCTCGTTATCAATTCTTCCAATCATTTTAATTCCTGTTTTTTCTAAAATAATACTTTCAGAAGAAGGATTTTCATCACCTGAAAAAATAATTCCGGCTACATTTAAATTTCTCGATTTTAAAATTTCGATAGTCATTAAGGTATGATTGATGCTTCCCAAATAATGACGAGAAACTACAACAACTTTATTATCGGGTTGAATTAAATCAATCACACAATCAGAATGATTTAATGGTACGAAAATCCCACCAGCACCTTCCACTACTAGATTGTTTTTAGTTTTAGGTTCGATAATTTTATTCCTATCGATAGTAATTCCGTCAATTGCTGCAGCTAAGTGTGGACTAGCAGGTGTTTGTAAAGCGTAAGCATTCTCTAAAATTTGAGATTTCGGATTGGAGATATACGATTTAATTTTATGTGAATCTGAATGATTTAAATCGCCAGCTTGAATAGGTTTCCAATAATCCGCTTCTAAAGCTTCTACAATAATGGATGAGGCGATTGTTTTTCCAACATCAGTTCCAATTCCGGTAACGAATACTTTCATGTTTTTTTTTATTTAACTGCAAAGTTCGCAAAGATTTCGCAAGGTTCACAAAGATGTTTATTAAAGTTTTGTGAAACTTTATCTACTTGTGTTTAAAATTCAAAATTACAGTTTTCGCATTTGTACTTATGCTTCGTATAAAACGGCATCGATAGCGTTAACAAACCATAAAGAAAAGCAAAAAACGATTTAAGGTCTTTAATTGTCGTAAACATTTCCACTTTTTGAGCACCACAATTTGGACAAGTTAATAATTGTCCTTTATCATCAACAGAATACTCAATAATAGAAGATAAAATTTGTTTGGCTTTGATAACTTCATCTGAATTCACAAACAATTTCACTCCGCCAACCGCATTACTTAATAAAGGATCCGTATTTATCGTATTTTCATTTTGCAGAAAAACTTCCACACCTTCTGATTCTAATTTTCCTTTAATTAAATAAGCTTCAGATGAATATTGATAATTGGCAATTTGTGTGAATTTTTTCATAATGAAACAAATTTACTAATTTCATTATGAAAAAAAAAGCCCATCTTATTGACGGGCTTTTTCTTATTGTTCTTTCAGTTCCTCTAATACTTTTTTAATTTCCTTGGCATATTTCCCATAAAAGTATTTCACCCACCATTCTAAAGCAATTCCCATAAATAAAATACAAAAAGCAATTAAAACAAAGAGAATGATTAAATGTGAATTTTGTAAATTATTTAAAACAATTTCTTGAGTTTTAGATATTTCAAAATACATCAATCCAACCAAAAATAAGACTAAAAAAGGCGTTAAAGCAAAACCAAAAGTTTTATAGATTTCCATATTCAATCGAATATCAAAATAAGTTTCATACAAACTGTCCTTCGTGTTTAACATAACGTTATTTATTCTTTTATAAAAAAAGTAAAGTTTTAACAAATAGTAAACACAAATAGCCACAAAAATGCTAAACAAAGTAAAATATAAAATTGTTATAGACTTTGAAAACCCATATAGTAATGGTACAAACGCTAATACTACGATTGAAATGATTTGATAAATAAATTCATTTTTTAGATTTTTTCTGATCTTATCTAGCGGTGTATTTGCGGCTTGCAATTTTTCTAAGTTCGTGGGAAGTGTAACATTTTCATTCTTGTCGTTATTCCACGCGTTTTGTATATCATTAAAATCCATATCCTTGATTTTTAATTATTTCTTTTAATTTTTCTTTTGCTCTATTCAATTTGACTCTGGCATTTCCTTCTGAAATACCTAAATTTTCTCCAATCTCTTTATGTGAAAATCCTTCTAATTGATAAAAAATAATGGCTTTATCAATTTTTTTCAATTTCTGAACAGCTTTATAAAAATGTTCAATTTGATTTTCTTTTTCTTCAAAATCACTTTCTTCGTCACGAATATTTGAAGAAGACAATTCATATTTATCCACCTTTCGTTTTTCCTTTTTTAAGAAAATAATTGCGGTATTAATCGCCACACGGTACATCCAAGTTGAAAATTGACTTTCACCTTTAAACGTTTCGTAGGCTTTCCATAATTGACAAACTATTTCTTGAAACAAATCTTCTTGATCGTCTCTAGTATCCATGTACATTTTGGAAACTTTATAAAGTATACCTTTATGTTTGTCAATTCGGGATAAAAATTCTTGTTCTTTAACTTTCAAAACTAAAATTTTAGATAGGTTTAACCGTATAACCTGACTTTTTTAATAAATTAATCACACCATTATCTCCAGGTAAATGTGCAGCACCAACAGCAAAGAAAACACTGTGTTGTTGCATCATTTCTGGCATTTTTTGAATCCATTTTTTGTTTCGATTATCCAACATAAAAAGTTGTGCTTCCTCGTCCATAAACTTATCATCAGTTGTCATTTTCAGAATTTTATCAAGTTCTTCATTTTTATAAAAACGAATTAGCTCAGCAAAATAAGTCGCATCATAACTTTCTAATTGTTCAATAAATTCCTTATTATTAAATGAATCCCCAAAAGCTTTTTCCTGATCTTCTACTGTTTCCATTCCATGAACGATACTTTTGCGCTTCATTGCCATTTTTAAAAATTCAATTTCGTACACTTTTGGTGTACAGTTTAATTGCTTCATCATCAACACACTCATCACACCAATTAAATTGTAATTTTCAAATTGTTTAATTTCTAGTGCATATTTATTTTTTAGCAAAACCTCTAGTCTTGCGTATTCTTCTTTAGTTAGTGCTTCTGATAAAGGAATTGGCGAAACAGCTAATTTTTGCATATTTTGTAATTCTTTAGGATCATCAAAATCTAATTCTAAAGCTAATTCTTCCGTTTTCTCGAAAGAAGATTTTACTTTTTCTTTCATTAAAAAATCACTTTCGCAAATCATGTGAATTGTTCCAAATAAGTAAGAAGGTTTTTCTAACCCATTACCAGAAATTTCCCAAAGTAACGAATTTTGAATACTCTCATTTACTGGAGATATTTTTTCTGATTGAGCGTTTACTTGGTTAAATAACAATGACAAGCCTGTTACAACAGCTAATTTTATATAATTTTTCATTTTTTGATTAATTTAAATTTGATGATTGAAACTTTAATTTAGATTACGAACTATTTTCTTCTTAAATTTCTTAAAGAACTGAAAAGTACAATTATTGAAATAATAAACAACGGTGCAATAGTAGACCAATTGGTGTCATTGTTAGTTAAAATAAAATACTTGACTGTTGAATATCCAATGCCAAAAGTGGCTAAAAATAACATTACATAATTTGCCGTAATTTGCATTTTATTAGGACTTTGTGTTTTTGTTTCCATGATTTGTATAGTTTAATTTGATTACGACTCGTAAGTAATCGAAAAACAAAAACGTTACAAAAAAAATTATTCTTTTTTAAAGAAGCGAGTAAAGACAGGTGATTACGGCGGAAATTTCTTGTTCAGAATTATAACTATGCAAACAAAAACGCAATCTTTCTTGACCTTCTGGAACCGTTGGAGAAAGGATTGCTTTGACTTCAAAACCTTTTTCTTGTAACTGTGAAGCAATATGTTTTACCTTTTCATTACCTGGAATTATAGCCGAATGAATCGCAGATTTACTATACACAAACAAAGGTTTTATGCCTAATAATTGTTTTTGTTGGTTGAAAAAATTAATATTATTTTTCAGTTTTTGAAGTTCTAAAGACGAATTTAAGTTTTTATAAGCCATTAAGATTGTTGCCACCGAATGAGGTGAAAGTCCGGTTGTGTAAATAAAACTTCTGGCAAAATTGACTAAATATTCTTTTAAATCTGTATTTCCTAAAATCGCAGCGCCGTGGCAACCTAAACCCTTTCCGAAAGTCATAATTCTGGCGAAAACTTTATTTTGAAGATTCTGAGATTGTACTAATCCTTCACCGTTATCTCCAAAAACACCTAAAGCATGGGCTTCATCAATTACTAAAAGCGCATTGAATTTCTCGGAAAGCTGTACCAAAGTTTCTATGTTTGGTGCATCACCATCCATAGAAAAAACGGATTCCGTAACGATGTAAACAGACACTTCGACTCCGCTCAGTGTGACAAATTTTCGCAATAAACTTTCTAAATCTTCATAATCGTTATGTTGAAATTTATACGATTTAGCATGACTCATTTGGATGCCATCACGAATGGATGCGTGACATAATTCGTCATACAAAATAATATCGTTGCGTTGCGGAACGGAACTAAAAAAACCCACATTCGCATCGTAACCCGAATTAAAAATTAAGGAAGCTTCCGAATTATGAAATTGAGCGATAAAATCTTCTGTAAGAGTATATAAATGATGATTTCCAGAAATTAATCGAGAACCTGTTGCGCCGTTTGCTTTGATATTTTTATCTACTAAATATTGATGTGTATTATCGAAAATTTCTAGACTTTTAGCAAAACCTAAATAATCGTTAGAAGAAAAATCGATTCCATTAGTGGAAACAGGCAATTTTCGTAAAGCATTTGTTTCTGTACGAAGATCTAATTTTTGTTGTAGTGGATTTGGGATTTTCATAAGTCTTTTGATGCTGTCCAAATGGGATTTTTTAGGTCAGTTTTATCTAACAAATCCGTTTTAATTCCTTTTGCTACTGCTTTAGCATAATTAAATACTTTTTCTTTTTTATAGAAAGATACAAGTTCCATCCTTCTATTTCCTTCATACCACAAAGTTACATTATAGCCTAAATTGGATTTATTAATCGCAACGTAATCAAAAAATTCAGCTTCGATAACTTTATTTTTTTTGTAAAATAAAATTTCAATTGTGTGAAAAATCTTTTTTTCAGAGGTACTAACTCTAATAATATTGACTTCAGAAATAATAATTGCAGGATTTAGGAAAACAAAAGTTAATGTTAAAAAAGCTGGTGAGGCTTTAAAAACCTCATAACTAAAACCAGAATTAAATAAAAAGTAGAAATAACTTACAAAAGCAACTAATGAAAAAGTATAAAATAAGGAAGAGAAAAAAATCTCGAAAAAATTCAATTTATCGTTATATAATTCTACAATTTCAGGTTTTGTTTTATCCATACGGTAAAAATACAAAAATGAAAATAAAAATATAATAAAATATTGTCACTAGTTTAAGAGAAATATAAATCCCAGAAAATGCCATTGCTATTAGTACGGATCTAAAAAAGTAGAAATAAAAAAATCCCGATAAGAAAAACACTTACCGGGATTTTTATTTTAATAAAAGAACTGAATTAATCTGCTAAAACAATTACTTTATTGTTATTCATTTCTATAGTACCAGAATTAATTGGTAACCAGAATGTTTGCTCATTTACTTTAGTGAATTTAGAAACGTGTTCTTTTTCAATTTTAATATTTTGAGCGTTAATTTTCACATTTCCTTTTGTTAACAAGGAAACAATAGCTGCGTGATTATTTAACATTTGAAATTCTCCATTTATTCCTGGAACAGCCACAGATGTAACTTCTCCTGAAAATAAGGTTGCTTCTGGTGATACTATTTCTAAAATCATATTTTTTTAAGTTTGAAGAAGGAAGCTAGAAGTTTGAAGAAGAAGACTTAACTTCCCACTTCTAACTTCTAACTTCTAACTTTATATTACGCTTCTGCTAACATTTTTTCTCCAGCTTCGATAGCTTCTTGAATACTTCCTTTAAGGTTGAAAGCTGATTCTGGTAAACGGTCTAATTCCCCATCCATAATCATATTAAATCCTTTGATAGTATCTTTGATATCTACTAAAACCCCTGGAATTCCAGTAAACTGTTCTGCTACGTGGAAAGGTTGAGATAAGAAACGTTGTACTTTACGAGCACGAGATACGACTAATTTATCTTCTTCAGATAATTCTTCCATACCTAAAATCGCGATAATATCTTGTAATTGTTTGTAACGTTGTAAAATTTCTTTTACTCTTTGCGCACAATCATAGTGATCATCTCCTAAAATTTCTGGAGTTAAGATACGAGAAGTAGAATCTAGTGGATCTACCGCTGGATAAATACCTAACTCAGCAATTTTACGAGACAATACTGTTGTAGCATCTAAGTGAGCAAATGTTGTTGCTGGCGCCGGGTCAGTTAAGTCATCCGCAGGTACGTAAACCGCTTGTACAGATGTAATTGATCCTTTCTTAGTTGAAGTAATACGCTCTTGCATCGCACCCATTTCTGTTGCTAAAGTTGGTTGGTAACCTACTGCAGAAGGCATACGTCCTAAAAGTGCAGATACTTCAGAACCCGCTTGTGTAAAACGAAAAATGTTATCTACGAAGAAAAGTACGTCTTTTCCTTGTCCAGTTCCAGCTCCATCACGGAAATATTCCGCAATAGATAATCCTGATAAGGCTACACGAGCACGAGCACCAGGTGGCTCATTCATTTGTCCGAAAACGAAAGTAGCTTTAGATTCTCTCATTCCTGGCATATCTACTTTAGATAAATCCCATCCTCCATTTTCCATAGAGTGCATGAAATCATCACCATATTTAATAATACCTGACTCTAACATCTCACGAAGTAAGTCATTTCCTTCACGAGTTCTTTCCCCTACTCCTGCGAATACAGAAAGTCCACCGTGACCTTTTGCGATATTGTTAATTAATTCTTGAATTAATACTGTTTTACCTACTCCAGCACCACCGAATAAACCAATTTTACCTCCTTTTGCATAAGGCTCAATTAAGTCGATTACTTTAATCCCTGTAAATAAAACTTCAGAAGAAGTAGCTAAATCTTCAAATTTTGGTGCAGCACGGTGAATAGACATCCCGTTATCTCCGTCTTTAGGTAATTCACCTAAACCATCGATAGCATCACCAATAACGTTGAATAAACGACCATAAACATCTGGTCCAATTGGCATTTTGATTGGATTTCCAGTTCCAACCACTTCAGTACCTCTTGATAAACCATCAGAAGAATCCATTGAGATAGTACGCACTGTATTTTCACCAATATGAGATTGTACTTCTAATACTAATTTAGTACCGTCTTTTTTAGTAATTTCTAATGAATCATAAATTTTTGGAAGTTCACCGTTAGTAGTGTCGAACACTACATCTACAACTGGTCCAATAATTTGTGCAACTTTTCCTGTAACTTTAGACATTGCTTATGTATTTATTTAATAGCTATTAATTATTGAAAAAAAACATACTTTTTTCAGAGTGCAAAGATAGTTTTTTTAGATGCAATTATGCAATATATTTTTTGAATTTTTTTCAATAAAAAAGCGAAATACTTATTATTTCGCTTTTTTATATTATTCTACGGTCACTGATTTTGCCAAATTCCTAGGCTGATCTACATTACAACCTCTTAAAACCGCAATGTGATAAGACAACAATTGCAATGGAATTGTGGTTAATAATGGCGTTAACGCTTCAGAAGTTTCTGGAATTTCAATTACGTGATCTGCTAAAGCTTTCACTTGCGTATCGCCTTTAGTTACTACGGCAATGATTTTTCCACTTCTTGATTTTATTTCTTGAATATTACTCACTACTTTATCGTAATGACCTTTATTAGGAGCAATTACTATAACTGGCATTTGTTCGTCAATTAAAGCAATTGGCCCATGTTTCATTTCAGCAGCAGGATAACCTTCTGCATGAATATATGATATTTCTTTTAATTTCAACGCACCTTCTAAAGCTACTGGAAAATTAAATCCTCTACCTAAATACAAAGCATTTGGTACATTTTTATAAATCTCAGCAATTGCTTTTGACACCTCATTGGTTTGTAAAGCTTCTTGAACTTTTTCTGGAATCATTTCTAATTCTAACAAATAACGTTGATAATCCGATTGATTCATTGTTCCTTTCGCTTTTGCTAAACGTAAAGCTAAAAGAGTAAGAATAGTGATTTGAGTTGTAAATGCTTTTGTTGAAGCTACACCAATTTCTGGTCCAGCGTGAGTATAAGCACCTGCATCAGTTTCTCTTGAAATAGATGAGCCTACCACATTACATACTCCAAAAACAAATGCTCCGTTTTCTTTTGCCAGTTTGATTGCCGCTAAAGTATCCGCTGTTTCACCAGATTGTGAAATAGCAATCACCACATCATCTTTATTAATAATTGGATTTCTGTATCTGAATTCTGAAGCATATTCTACTTCAACAGGAATTCTTGCAAATTCTTCAATAACATATTCGGCCACTAAACCGGCATGCCATGAAGTTCCACAAGCAATGATTAGAATTCGTTTTGCGTTTGTAAATCGTTCTAAATTGTCTTCTACACCAGACATTTGAATAATGCCTTTGTTAGCTAATAGTCTTCCTCTGTAAGTATCTTTAATTACGTTTGGTTGTTCGTAAATTTCTTTTAACATGAAATGTTCGTAACCACCTTTTTCGATTTGCTCTAAATTCATTTGCAATTCTTGCACGTAAGGATCTACTAAAGAATCATCTTTAATTTTACGAACTTTCATTGGTTTATTCAAACGAATGATGGCCATTTCTTCATCTTCTAAATAAATAGCGTTAGAAGTAAATTCAATAAATGGAGAAGCATCTGAAGCTACGAAATATTCTTCTTCACCAATACCAATTGCTAAAGGCGAACCTAAACGCGCACAAACTAATTCATCTGGTTTGTTCACATCAAAAACCACAATAGCATAAGCTCCAACCACTTGATTTAAGGCAACTTGAACTGCTTTTCCTAGTTTTAAGTTATCTGTTTTCTGAACGTCTTCAATTAAATTGATTAAAACTTCCGTATCTGTATCTGAATGAAAAACATACCCTCTTTTGATTAATTCTTTTTTTAACGGCTCATAGTTTTCAATAATTCCGTTATGAACAATCGCTAATTTTCCAGAATTTGAGAAATGTGGATGAGAGTTTACATCGTTTGGTACTCCATGAGTTGCCCAACGTGTATGACCAAAACCAATATGTCCATCAGTAGATATTTCCTTAGCTACTTTTTCTTCTAAATCGGAAACTTTTCCTTTAGTTTTACAAAGTTTCAAATCTTTACCATCATATAAAACAAGACCAGCACTATCGTATCCACGATATTCTAATCTTTTTAATCCTTTTATAATAATTGGATATGCGTCTCTATGACCAATATAACCTACGATTCCACACATATATATAAGAGTTTAGTTTGGTTTTGTAAAATGAATTGTTAATTTTAGTTTTTTATCCGCATCTGCAGATGAAGTAGGATTTGTTCCAAATAAAACTGTTCCTTGCTGTGCGATAATTGAAGTTACAGGGAAAAAATTAATATCTGGTCCAGAACTAAATGTTCTTGGTGATTTATAAAAATAATTACCCGTTAAACCAATATTTTCAGTAACACACAATCCTAATTTCACGTTCTTATTCAAGTTAACATTTGTACTATTAATAAGATTATTGATATGTTGCGTAATTCTGATTTTATATTTCACTCCTTTATTTGAACCAGTATCATCTCTTTCAATCATACCTCCATGAATAATTTTATTTCTTTTAGAATTTGAATTTGTACTCGAATCAAAGAAATAATCTGCTAAAGGTTTTTGATTGGTTGCATCAAATAAATACAATCTTTCTGCTTCTTGAAACTCAGTATTACCTGCCATTGCAGTTTTATCAATATAAAACTCTAAATAAGCATCATTAATCAACCAACCTTTTAATCTTAATTGATCCAATTCATCAGGCACTTCGTTTGAACCAGAAACCAGTTGTCCGTCAACTATTTTCAACACATCCGTATCTCCAAAAACATCCATATATACAACAGAACCTTTACCACCTTTTAAAAACAAATTGGCATCTTGACCTGTAACTTGATTAGAAGCAGTCAAACCAGCATCATAATCGCCAGAATAATTAAAATCTTGTAATGAAATAGTATTTCCACCTGAATTTAGACCTAATCCAATTAAAAAAGTTTTGGCCGTAGGAATTGTTGAACCAGTATCAATAGAATGGTAATCAATATTAATTTTTGCAACATTGAAATTCAACATCGCCATAGCACCTTCTTCTCCAGCAATTTGCTCCATTTTAAAATACAACCCTTTAAAATACTGTCTAAAATTGTTGTTATTAAACAAATTATCGCTAGAGGATTCTATTATTTTTTTCTTGAAGAAATCTTTATTTAAATGTAAATAAATACCAGGCGCTAATCTGTTCTTTGCTCTCAATGTAACATCTAACTTATCCGCAAATACCACTCCCTTTTCGTCTACATATTCTAAAACTCCTGTAACTGTATTTAGTTTTGTTTTATAAGTTATAATCTCAGATTTATTGAAAAAGAATTCATCATTTTCTGCAACATTTGAACTATTATTTAATCTAGTTCCTCCACTGGCAACACTAATTGAATTTCCACTAGCATCAGCACCGCGTTTTTGAGCATCAATAATAGCATCCATATCTGAATAATACTTAGAAGTAACATCTTGATTTGGACCTTCAAAAGAACTTAAATAATACCCGTTTTCATAAACATTTAGTTTCATTTTGCTTTCTTTATTCGCACCATAAATAGAATCAAGCGAATACACCTTTGAACCATCTGCATTGGTAGATTCCACTGTACTGTAAAACGGAATATACAATGTTACATCATCAACCACAACTCCAGTACCGAAATTTGGCTGAACCGAATTCAAGGCTACATCAGTTACGAAATTTGCTTTTGTTTCTCCAAAAAACGGATTCTTATAAAACCCAAGAGGATTAATTGGTAAATTATTAGTTTGCACTTCTCCAGTTCGAACAGAATAAGCTTTTAAAGCTGGAGTATACGTGTCAAAATCAAAATGTTCATCACCAACTAAATCTGATCCAATTGTATTAAAATCTTGATCACAAGAAATGAAAACCATTGAAAAAACTAAAAATAAAACTGTTATTTTCTTTTTCATTATAATTACTGTACTTTATTTTTTAAAAACTCTAAATAAGCTTCTTTGAAAATTTCTTTCGGGGTGAAAGGTAAAAAAGGTTTTTTCGAAGTTTCTATATATTTTGTTAAATCTGCAGACAAGTCATGAGAAGCAATAATTACTCCATCAGAATGATCTATAGTCGCTTTCATTAAATTATTAAAAATTGGTTCTTTGTAAATTGAAATAGCTTCCGCAGGTAAATTATCGTAAGCCAACTTCGTAATCATTTCTGCATCTAAGATTCCATCAAAATCATTATTATACACTGAAGTGATAATTTTGGTATCTTCAAAAATACCTTCATCTTTGTAGTAGTGTTTTAAATAAACCGGTAATAAAGAAGCCATCCAACCGTGAACATGAATAATATCTGGCACCCAATTTAATTTTTTAACCGTTTCAACCACACCTTTTGCAAAGAAAATAGCTCTTTCATCATTATCCGGATACAACACACCTTCTTCATCAGAAAAAGTAGCTTTTCTTTTAAAATATTCGTCATTATCGATAAAATAAACCTGAATTCTTTCTTTTGGAATTGATGCAACCTTAATAATTAAAGGCATATCCATGTCATTAACAACCAAATTCATCCCAGAAAGTCGAATTACTTCGTGTAATTGATGTCTGCGTTCGTTGATATTTCCATATCTAGGCATAAAAATTCTTATCTGCCCTCCTACTTCATTTATCATTTTTGGCAGTTCATAAGAATGTAATGACACTTCATTTTCAGCTAAATAAGGCACTACTTCAGATGATACATATAATATCCTCTTGTCATTCATATAATAAATGTTATATTTTTGTTTAATATGCAAAATTATAAAAATTTATGGACTTATCTACTAAAATAGTAAGTTTGCATTTTATAATAATATCATATGCGCGTTTTTCAAACACAAAAAGAGCTTCAAATTGAACTAAATAAAACAGAAAATCAATCTAAAAACATTGGTTTTGTGCCTACTATGGGGGCTTTACACAAAGGTCATCTTTCCTTACTAGAACAATCTTTAGCCGAAAATGAAATTACCGTTTTAAGTATTTTTGTGAATCCAACTCAGTTTAATAACGCGGATGATTTAAAAAAATACCCACGAACTTTAGAAAAAGACGTGGAATTGGTGCAAAATTTAAATAAAAACATATTGGTTTACGCGCCAAGTGTAGCAGATATTTACGAAGGAAATACCATCTCTACTTCTTTTAATTACGATGGATTAGAAAATCAAATGGAAGGCAAACACCGACCTGGACATTTTGATGGCGTAGGAACAATTGTAAAAAAACTTTTCGAAATTATTAAACCAACGAATGCCTATTTCGGAGAAAAAGATTTTCAACAATTACAAATTGTTAGAAAGTTAGTTGTGAAATATAAAATTCCAGTCAATATCATTGGTTGCGAAATTTTCAGAGAAGCGAGTGGGTTAGCCATGAGTAGTCGTAACGAAAGACTTTCTGAAAGCGCCAAAAAGGAATCGAAATTAATTTTTCAAATACTATCAAAAGCAAAAGAAAAATTCCATACAAAATCTGCAAATGAAGTTGTTTTATTTGTGGAGAATGAATTCAAAAAAAACCCTAATTTTACATTAGAATATTTCGAAATTGCAGCTGAAGACACCCTTTTAACCTGCAAAAGAAAAGTAAAAAACAAAAAATACAGGGGCTTTATAGCCGTTTTTATTGAAAATATCAGGTTAATTGATAATATTTCATTAAAATAAATAATAAAATTTATTCGAATTAATTAACTTTGCAAAATGCAAATACAAGTAGTAAAATCTAAAATACACAGAGTTTCTGTAACTGGAGCCGATTTAAATTATATCGGAAGTATTACAATTGACGAAGCTTTATTAGAAGCAGCGAATATTGTTGAAGGTGAAAAAGTTGCCATTGTTAACGTTAATAACGGAGAACGTTTGGAAACTTACGCCATCAAAGGCCCAAGAAATACAGGCGAAATCACTTTAAACGGACCAGCTGCCAGAAAAGTACACCGTGGTGATATCATCATCATTATTGCCTACGGTATTATTGATTTTGAAGAAGCAAAAACCTTTAAACCTTGCTTGGTTTTCCCTAACGAAAAAGACAATTCTTTAACTTAGTTTTGAAGGCGAAGTTAAGTAAAATTGCCTCTTTGTTTGTTCCGTTACTTTTAGGTTTCGGACTAATTTATTATCAATACACTACCTTATCCGCAGAAGAATTGGATAAAATTAAATCTTGCTTTCAACAAGCTGATTATTTTTATATTTTTCTTTCCTTATTTGTCGCCTTATTTGGATATTGGGCAAGAGCGTATCGCTGGAAATATTCTTTACAACACTTAGGTTATCAAACAGATTTTAAAAATGATTTAATGTCGGTTTGTGTTTCCTATTTTATGAATTTAACGATTCCAAGATCTGGCGAAATTACAAGAGCGGCTTTATTAAAAAAATACGAAAACGTACCATTCGACAAAGGTTTCGGAACAATCGTAGCTGAAAGAATTGTGGATTTACTTATTTTTTTCCTATTTGTTGGATTAGCTTTTGTATTGCAATTTGAAAAACTGTATGGTTTCATCAAACAAAAAATTGCCTTCGAAAAAATCATCTTATTCGGATTCATCGGTGTAATTTTAGGCATAATTTTTCTTCTAATTTGGATATATGCCGAATGGAGTATCATCAAAAAATTAAAAAATAAACTTTCTGGATTAATTGAAGGAATGACTAGTATTTTGAAAATGAAAGACAAATGGAAATATATTTTCTTTTCTTTTTTCATTTGGTTTAGTTACTTAGTTATGTTTTATCTGCCTATTTTTGCCTTGCCAGAAACAGAAAATATTAGTTTTGATATCGTAATTATGGGATTCATTTTCGGAAGTTTAGCCGTCGGATTTACCAATGGTGGTTTAGGAGCTTATCCACTTGCTATTGCCATGATATTTTCTTTATATGGAATTTCAAACGATATTGGAGCTGCCTTTGGTTGGCTAGCTTGGACCTCACAAACCATCTTAACTATATTCCTTGGGCTAATATCTTACGCTTTTTTACCGCTCTACAATAAAAAATAATTAGTATATTGCTACATTATTTTACTAAATCAATTTATCATGAAGATGAAATCTATCCTACTATTTTTAATGGTTTCTATTGCTGCTTTTTCGCAAAAAATCGACGAAAAAATTCAATCTAAAAAACTAAATGAAGAAAGAACTTTTTCAGTTATTATGCCTGCCTCATACGAAAGTAGTCCTGAAAAAAAATATCCTGTTTTAGTATTATTAGACGGAGAATATCTTGCAGATCCTTTTTCTGGAATTTTAAAATATGGAAACTATTGGGATGATTTACCAGAAATGATAATAGTCGCCGTAAATCAAAATTACGGAGAAGCACGCTTTAACGACAGCAATTATGGAGAAGATGGTTTACCAAAAGATTCTGGTGCAAAATTTTTCGAATTTATTGGTTTCGAATTACTACCATACCTACAACAAAAATACAGAACATTACCATTTAGAATAATTGCAGGACACGACACAACTGCAGGTTTTTTAAATTTCTACATCTATAAAGATGACCCAATTTTTAATGCATTTATTTCTCTTTCACCAGAAATGGCACCACTTATGGCAGATAGAATTGCCGATCGATTATCAAAAATTCAAAAGCCAATTTTTTATTATCAAGCTACTTCAAAAGCTGATTTAGAAGAAATTCAAGAAAACACAAAAAAATTAGATGACTTTGTTAAAGAAATTAAAAACCCAAATGTAACATATAGATATGACGTGTTTCAAAATACCTCTCATTATTCTTTAGTTGCTGAAGCTATTCCAAGTGCTTTCTATTTCATTTTTAATGGCTACCAACCCATTTCAAAATTAGAATTTAACGAAAAAATATTAAAATTAGAAAGTGGTTATGCCCAATATCTAATTGATAAATACGATTATATAGAGAAAAAAATCGGACTAAAAATCCAACCAAGATATACAGATTTTAAAGCCATTGAAGCGGCAATTATAAAAAATAAAGCGTATTCAGATTTAGAAATTTTAGGTGCGTATGCTGACAAACAATATCCTAAAACTATGTTAGGAACATATCACAGAGGTTTGTACTTTGAAAAAATCGGACAATTTAAAAGAGCCGCAAAAGAATATCAAAATGCCTATACAAAAACTGAAATTGGCGATTTAACAAAAGCTTATATCTTAGATCGCGCAGAAGCTTTAAAAGGCAAAAAAGAAGAACCAAAAGTGGAAGAAACTCAAACAGATGCTCCAGCAGAACCAGTTCCTACTGAAGAACCTAAAAAAGACTAATAATTAATGGCTAAACTAAAAACTTCTTTCTTTTGTCAAAGTTGTGGAACAAACTATGCAAAATGGTTAGGACAATGTACTTCGTGCAAACAATGGAATACCATCGTAGAAGAAATTATTCAAAAAGAAGAAAAACAAAGTTGGCGAAGTCCTTCATCTGAAGCTAAAAAAGTTGCCAAACCTTTAAAAATAAATGAAATTTCAACTTCAGAAGAAGTCAGAATGAACACAACTGACGGCGAATTAAACCGCGTTTTAGGTGGCGGATTAGTACCGGGTTCTTTAACGCTTTTAGGTGGCGAACCTGGCATTGGAAAAAGTACACTTTTGCTTCAAATTTCTTTAAAGTTACCTTATAAAACGCTTTATGTTTCAGGTGAAGAAAGCCAGAAACAAATAAAAATGCGTGCGGAAAGAATTACAGGTCAAACCGATAATTGTTTCATTTTAACAGAAACGAAAACACAAAATATTTTTCGCCAAATTGAAGAAATTGAACCCGAAGTGGTGATTATTGATTCGATTCAAACGTTGCATACCGAATATATTGAATCTTCGGCTGGAAGCATTTCTCAAATTAGAGAATGTACGGCTGAACTAATAAAATTCGCCAAGGAAACCAATGTTCCCGTAATTTTAATTGGTCATATTACGAAAGATGGAACGATTGCTGGTCCGAAAATTTTGGAACACATGGTCGATACCGTTTTGCAATTTGAAGGCGACCGAAATCATGTATATAGAATACTTCGAGCTTTAAAAAACCGATTTGGTTCTACTGCCGAATTAGGAATTTATGAAATGTTAGGAAACGGATTAAGAGAAGTTTCTAATCCATCTGAAATTTTAATTTCTAACAAAGACAATTACCTTTCCGGAACTGCAATTGCTACTACGATTGAAGGCATGCGTCCGTTAATGATTGAAATTCAAGCTTTAGTTTCAACAGCCGTTTATGGCACGCCTCAACGTAGCACCACAGGTTATAATCTGAAAAGATTGAACATGATTTTAGCAGTTTTAGAAAAACGAGCTGGTTTCCGTTTAGGCGCAAAAGACGTATTTTTAAATATTACTGGAGGAATTAACGTTGATGATCCAGCGATTGATTTAGCTGTTGTGGCTGCAATTTTATCTTCAAATGAAGACATTACAATTGATAAAGATTTTTGTTTTGCTGGCGAAGTGGGTTTAACCGGGGAAATTCGTCCCGTAAATAAAGTAGAACAACGTATTCAGGAAGCAGAAAAATTAGGATTTTCAACCATTTTCGTATCGAAACACAATAAAATCAACCCAAAAGATTTTAAAATTGATGTTCGAATGGTAAGTAAAATTGAAGATTTAGTAGAACAGTTGTTTGGGTAAAATTTGATATGAAATCTAAAGCAGAAATAGTTCAAATCTTGCAATCCTATCACGAATTAGGACAAACAGAAGCTGCTGCTTTATTTCTGTTGGAAGAATTTGAAATCAAACATGCCAATTTTAAAGGTTTTGAATTTCGAGAAAAAGCCGAACCTAATTTCATATTATTTACTGCCGAAGGTGAAATCGGCGACAAGCAAATTATCAGAATTCCTGAAAATGCATTCGAATTTCCATTTGAATTAGTCGTTAATTTATTGGCTCATGAAATGATTCATGTGATTCAGAAATCGGCGGAATACCAAATTCAAGACCGAAATGAACGCGAATGGCAAGCGTATTGCGAAATGTGTTTCCATGAAATATTCCCTAAAGTTCCAAATGCTTCTAAATTTCAACGCAATTTTTTCGCTAATAAAGCTTTAGAATACTATAACCGAATGGAAAAAGATGGCGATTTGCAAAAAAAATATGCGTTTCAAAAACTTGAGATTGAACAGTTTATAAAAAATTTAGAAAAATAATTCAACCCTTTCCAACCTTTTTATAATAATTGTAATCTATATAAATAGAACTTCAGTTAAGTAAGTTTTATTTAAAATAAGATTATGAAAAAACAATTTTCCCTTAAAATAGAAAATCCGTGTGAGGCAAAATATAGCGAAATGACTCCAAATGCAACTGGTTCATTTTGTAGCTCATGTGCGAAAAACGTGATTGATTTGAGTCGAAAAACCAATTCTGAAGTCGGAAAGTTTTTAGCAACTTCGAAAGAATCTTCTATTTGTGCCCGATTAAAAACCTCACAATTGGAACAAGTATTTGAACATTATGAAACTTCAAAATTGAATAATCTGAAATACGCTACTGCAATTGCTGCTTCTGTTTTATTGACATCAAATGTGGTTGCTCAAGAAAAAGAACCTCAAAAAATCGAAGTAGATTCAACTAAACCTCAACGTGTGATTATGGGTAAAATTGCCTATAGAGAACCTGTGAATAAAGTTATTTCCTTTACAATTCATGGTAAATTGCTAGATCGTAAAACGAAAAAACCTCTTTCAGAAAAATTATATCCGAACTTAACAATTTATATTAATGGTACTCAAAAGAACATGAAAATTGATGCGAAAACGGGAAAATTTGAAGTTCCTGTATTATTGAGCGAAAACACAACTGAAATTAGCGTTCACATTAGTAATGATGA
>MGWJ01000021.1 GCA_001800945.1 Flavobacteria bacterium RIFCSPLOWO2_12_FULL_31_7 | reverse complement strand
AACCACCAGGATTTCCAGCTACATCTATATAAGAGCTGCTATTAAAAACATACATTATTTGAGAAGTTGTAATAGCATCTCCTGCAAAATAAGGAGTTCCTGTTCCGCCAGAACCTGAAAAATAATTACCATTTGTTAAAGGTGGTAAAGTATAAGTATTGCAATAAGTAACGTCTACAGGGTCATCTACTAAAGGAAGTGGGTGTATATGGATATCGAATTGTTCGTCTCTACAAAAAACAGAATTGACTTCTGCATAGTAAAAAATAGTTTGTACAATACTAGATGAAGTAGTGTTCGTATAAACAGTTCCTGCTGGAATTAAGGTACCTGTTCCTGTTGGTCCACCAGCAGCGGTATAAAAAGCGCCAATTCCAAACGGTGCAGCTGGAACAGTAAATGATCCACAATTATCTAAAACTGGGGCATATTCGTCAATAAAATACGCATTAAAAGAAGATTCGTTAAAACAGCCATTAGCATCTGGACCGTTATAAATGTAATATGTTGCACCCATATCGATGGTATTTCCAGCAAATAAAGGTGTTCCTGTTCCGTTTGGACCAGTAAAATAATTTCCATTTGTTAACACTGGTAAAACATAACTGCTACATTCTACTACATCAGCCAACTCATCTACAAGAGGTAATGGATTTACAATAATATCTACACTTGTCACATCAAAACAAGATGAATTGGTACTGTCTTGCATTCTTATCCAAACCGTAACGGTTGAAGTGCCATTCGGAATTGTTACTGAAGTAATTACGGCTCCATTTCCGGCAAGAGCATCTGCTTCAAAAGTATAGTATAAAACACTGTAACCTGATTGTCCATTTAAAACTTCAGCATCTAAAGTATTTAAAAAATAAGTTGTTCCTCCAGCAGTTTCACAAACCTCAACATCATTAGGTTGAGTAGCGTTTACGGTGGCATTAATTAATAAATCAAACGAATAAACAGCATTACAAAATTGATTGGTAACCGTATTAAATATTTTTAAATATATAGTTTGATTCGCAGATGTAGAATAACTAGAAGGTGATCCGATGGGAATATTTGCGGCAGCATTAGCTGGTGAAGTATAATAATACACATCATAAGTGGCAGAATCAATTCCTAATTGAGTTTCATTATTCGTAGTTAAATCAAAAATATAACTTGCAGCACCAGTATTACAAGTTTGTAAATTAACTGGATTGGTAACTGCTAAATCATTAAACACAATGGTATCTGTTAAAAAACAACTGCCTTTAGTAATTTCAACGGTATAGGTTCCTGGTGCATTTACGGTGTAAGTTGAAGTATTTCCGCCAACTGGACTTCCATCTTGAAACCACGCATAAGTATAGGTAGCATCTAACTGCGTATCTAAAAGAAACGTGTTTCCGGCACAAATCGTTTGGTCTGAACCTAAATTTAAAGAATTCGTAAAACTTCCTCCAGAAATAAAAACGGAAGAATCGTAATCTGTGTCACCATAATCGGCAATGACTAATTTTAATCGATACGCGGTATTAGGAATTACGGCTGAAGAAGCATTCAAAACCACGGTATGCCCACGCATATTTAAAGTTGATGCAGCAGGATTTCCTACATTATAAACGCCAAATAAACTTGGATTTGTGGAACTACAAGTACTATTATAAATAGAATTTTTAATATTTTTTACAGTAACTGGATTAGAAGTGCCAGGAATTACACCTAAATTAGTGGTTACACCCGTAGCGATATTGGTCAACTCAAATGCAAAAATATCATTGGATAAACATTGAAATTGTCCGTATTCATTGGATGCGAATAAAAAATCAAAACTAAAAGAAGAAGAAATCGGCACAAAATCGAATTGTAAAAATGATAAATCTGTTAAAGTAGAAGTTGTTCCACTACTAGTATTACTTAGATTTTGCAAAAAAGCATCTGTTCCACCACCTGTAGCTGTTGTACTTAAATTCGAACCCGTATATAAACCTTGCGTATCTAAAACATTTCCACTTCGTAAAATAATTCCTTCACTGATAGGAAAACTGGAACCATTTTGATTGAAATATCCAACAGCCTGATTCGAAGAAATTGAAATATTTGAAACAGCCACACAAGAATTACCTAACAATAAATTCACTAAATCTGTAGGAGAATTTGTAGTGTTATCAACTGTTATAGTCTGCGCATAAGAAACTGCCGAAAAAAGCAGCAAAAAGTGTATAATTTTTTTCATTTCGATATCATTTGGGGAAATTCGATAGTCAATATATAAATTTAATAAAAAAAAGTCCTGAAACGAAAAAAACTTATTAAAAAATACTATTTTTTAATAAGTTTTCATATAAGTTGTTAAATTATTACTTAATCGTTAAGTTTTAATACAGCCATGAATGCTTCTTGAGGGATTTCAACATTTCCTACTTGACGCATACGTTTTTTCCCTTTTTTCTGTTTTTCTAAAAGTTTACGTTTACGAGAAATATCTCCTCCATAACATTTTGCGGTTACGTCTTTACGAAGGGCTTTTATGGTTTCACGAGCAATAATTTTAGCACCAATAGAAGCCTGAATTGGAATTTCAAACTGTTGACGAGGAATTAGCTCACGTAATTTTTCACACATTTTCTTACCAATGTTATACGCATTATCTGCGTGAATAAGTGCAGAAAGTGCATCTAATTGATTCGCGTTTAATAAAATATCCATTTTCACTAATTTCGATTCTCTCATTCCGATTGGATGATAATCGAAAGAAGCATAACCTTTGGAAACTGTTTTTAATCTATCATAAAAATCAAATACAATTTCCGCTAACGGCATATCGAAATTTAATTCCACACGCTCGGTAGTTAAATAGGTTTGATTGGTAATTTGTCCACGTTTTTCAATACATAAACTCATAACATTACCCACAAAATCAGCTTTTGTAATGATAGTCGCTTTAATATATGGTTCTTCTACTCTATCTAATTTAGTTGCGTCTGGCAAATCACTTGGATTGTTTACAACAATTGGCGTATCTGGTTCTTTTTTCGTGTAAGCCAAGTACGAAACGTTAGGAACTGTAGTAATTACAGTCATGTCAAATTCACGTTCTAAACGTTCTTGGATAATTTCCATGTGTAACATTCCTAAGAAACCACATCGGAAACCAAAACCTAAAGCTGCTGAACTTTCTGGAGCAAAAACTAACGACGCATCGTTCAATTGTAATTTTTCCATCGAAGCACGTAAATCTTCATAATCTTCTGTATCAACAGGATAAATTCCGGCAAATACCATTGGTTTTACATCTTCGAAACCAGTAATCATATTCGTTGTTGGTTGTAGTGCGTCTGTAACGGTATCTCCAACTTTTACTTCTTTTGCTTCTTTAATTCCAGAAATTAAATAGCCTACATCACCAGTAGAAACCACATTTTTAGGCACTTGATTTAATTTCAAAGTACCAATTTCATCTGCATAATATTCTTTTCCTGTAGCCATGAATTTTACTTTCTGACCTTTTTTAATTTCTCCATTTACCACACGGAAAATTACTTCAATTCCTCTAAACGGATTGTAATGTGAATCGAAAATTAACGCTTGTAAGGGTTCTTCTTTATTTCCTTTTGGTGGTGGAATTTTTTCGATAATAGCGGCTAAAATATTTTCCACACCAAAACCTGTTTTACCAGACGCGTGAATAATATCTTCTAAATCACAACCTAATAAATCGATAATATCATCTGAAACTTCTTCGGGATTGGCTGAAGGTAAATCTACTTTATTTAAAACGGGAATAATTTCCAAGTCGTTATCTAATGCTAAATATAAATTAGAAATGGTTTGCGCTTGGATACTTTGTGCTGCATCTACAATTAACAACGCTCCTTCACATGCCGCAATAGAACGAGAAACCTCGTACGAGAAATCTACGTGACCTGGAGTGTCAATTAAATTTAAAATATATTGCTCACCTTTATACGTGTATTCCATTTGAATGGCGTGACTTTTAATGGTAATTCCACGTTCACGCTCCAAGTCCATATTGTCTAATAGTTGTGCTTTTTCTTCTCTGGCCGTTACCGTTTGTGTAGCGCCTAAAAGTCTATCTGCTAAAGTACTTTTTCCGTGATCAATATGTGCAATAATGCAAAAATTTCTAATGTGTTTCATATTCAATTTCAAAATTCAAAATTCAAAATTCCCGATTCGTTCTTCAATATACCGAGTTTTTCAGATTTAAATTGTTCTTTTACTTACGTTATAATCTGCAAAGATAACGTAATTATGCGGTTTTGAAAAAGAATAATTTAGGAATAACTCACTAAAACTCAAACTTCAATTGATACACCACAAATTTTTTCTGATGTGTGTTTAAATTATTCAAAGAAATCCCTAATAATCTGACAGAATTTTTTAGTTTTTCTTGATACAATAATTCTTTCGCAGTTTCAAAAATCAAACCTTTATCAGAAATAAAATACTGTAATGTTTTACTTCGAGTTTGTTGTGAAAAATCGGAATATTTGATTTTTAAGGTAACTGTTTTTCCTGCGATTTTATATTTCTTGATACGACGTTCAATTTCTTCTGCGATGTTTTTTAAGCGTTCTTCCATGTAAATTTCGGAAGACAAATTTTTATTAAACGTGCGTTCTGCACCAACAGATTTCATTTCTCTATTCGGCTTGACTTGACTAAAACTAATTCCTCGTGACAAATTATAATACGATTTTCCGCTATTACCGAAATGTTTTTCTAGATATTCGAGAGATTTCGATTTTAAATCTACACCTGTATAAATCCCTAATTGATACATTTTCTCAGCAGTAACTTTACCAATTCCGTAGAATTTTTTCACATCTAACACTTCAATAAAACTTTCCACCTCATCTGGATTTACTGTTTTTTGTCCGTTAGGTTTGTTGAAATCACTCGCAATTTTCGCTACAAATTTATTGACAGAAATTCCTGCTGAAGCAGTTAAACCGGTCACTTCAAATATTTTTTGTCTGATTTCCTGAGCTATTAAAGTCGCACTTGGATTTCCTTTTTTATTTTCTGTAACATCCAAATACGCTTCATCTAACGAAAGTGGTTCTACCAAATCGGTATATTCATGAAATATTTTTCGAATTTGTTTAGAAACTTCTTTATACCGTTCAAAATTCGGTTTCACAAAAATTAAATCGGCACATAATCTAGCGGCTTGAGCGCCACTCATCGCACTTCTAACTCCAAATTTTCGCGCTTCATAACTGGCCGCACTTACCACACCACGAATTTCACTTCCACCTACAGCAATTGGTTTTCCTTTTAAATCAGGATTGTCCAATTGTTCTACAGATGCATAAAATGCGTCCATATCAATGTGAATTATTTTTCGTTGTTGGGTTTCCATAAGATTTACAAAGTACTGAAAAAAATGCATTTTATTGAACACAAATTTCACAAAAAACAAACCATTAAGTCATTAAGAAAAACTTAATTTTCCTTAATGACTTAATGGTAAAAGTTTAAAACTTATATGACTTATATGTTTTAAAAATTGTAATTTTGATTCTTAATGTTTTGAAAATTATGCAAGAAATAGAACGTAAATTTTTAGTGAATTCCTTAGATTTTATCGCGGAAGCGAAAACCTCTCATAAAATCGCACAAGGATATTTAAACAGTCATCCTGAAAGAACCGTTAGAATTAGAATCAAAGACAATAAAGGATTTATTACCATTAAAGGAAAAGGCGATGAAACGGGAACGACACGTTTTGAATGGGAAAAAGAAATTGATGTAAACGAAGCCAAAACACTACTAAGTTTATGCGAAACGGGCGTAATTGATAAAACAAGATATTTAATTCCGAAAGGAAAATACACGTTTGAAGTAGATGTTTTTGAAGTTGAAAATAAAGGTTTGGTAATGGCGGAAATTGAACTTTCGGAGGCGAATGAAACGTTTGAAAAACCAACTTGGTTAGCCGATGAAGTTACAGGCGATGAAAGATATTACAATGCCTATTTAAGTAAAAAGCCTTTTACAAAGTGGTAATTATAAACAGAAATTCCACAAATTTTCACCGTTTTATTAGTGTTAATTAGTGGAATTTGTATTACGATTTTGTTTATTTCTTCACCACTTCAATATCTACTTCAATATGTCCACCGTAAGATACCGGTTTGACTTTATCAAAAGCGGCTTTTGTTAAATCTATATGTCGGTTTTTATGAAAAGGCCCACGATCTGTTACCGTAACATAAACTACCTTTTTTGTTTTTACACCTGTGATTTTTAACTTTGTTCCGAAAGGTAATTTTCGGTGTGCGCAAGTCATGTCGTTATTATTAAAACGAATACCACTCGCTGTTCGCCTACCGTTAAATTTATTTGCGTAGTAAGATGCATGTGCAGATTTATGATACATTTCCAGTTTTTCAACTGGTTTTGCGATACTGTCTTTTTTCTTAATCGTATCTGTAATTTTTGGTTTAGGTTTTTCTTGCGAAGGTGTCATTTTTAAATTTTCCTTCTGAAAAAAAAGCACCACCAAAAGCGGTAATAAGTATATAAATTTCTTCATCTTCATGTAATATAAGATTAAAAAAGAAGTAAATTCTCACTTACTTCTTTTTATGTTTGTATTGCTGAGACAAAAATTATGCCATCCAATTCGACCAAGGAATTCTAGATAAGATTAAAAGTAAACCTACACCATAAAAAATTCCAATTTTCTTGAATTTTCCGTTACTGCTTTCTTCTTTTTTATGTTTGCTCCAACCTATTGTAATCAGAACAATAGCGATAATATTTATAAGTGGATGTTCTACTGCTGTTAATCGCATTGCTGCATTACTCATTTGGCTCATGGCGTCTTTTCCTAGTGGAGAAGTAACCCATAAAACCAAACCAACTACTAATTGAATGTGACTTAAAATTAATGCTACTAAAGACAAACTTCTGTCGTTTTTTGTGAAATTTCTTTTAGACGAAAGTCCTAAAAAAGCATTTATAACGGCAATTGCTACTAGCGCTAAAACAGCATAAGCTAAGGTAGAATGAATAGATTGAATCATAGTTTATATTTTTTGTTAGAATTTCAAATGTAAGAAAATATATGGAATCCTACCTTAATTTAACATTAAAAATTGTAAACTTTAGTTGGTGTAACGCATAAATCTAACTGAATATCAGTGTTTAATACATCCGAAATCATCTTTTCTGATTCAAAAAAAGACAAGCCAATTTTTAAGATTTCTGGTTTACATTCGGCTAAAAATTTGTCGTAAAAGCCTTTTCCGTAGCCTACTCGATTTCCTTTTTCGTCAAAAGCTAAAAGCGGCACAAAAACCACATCGATTTTGGAAACAGGAACTTCTAAACCATCAACCGGTTCTGGAATGTCGTAGGTGTTTTTTTTAATTGTAGTGTTATCGGTTAATAAAAAGTGAGTCATTTCTCTGGTTTCAAAATCAGATTTCGAAAGCACGATATTTTTATCTTTTCCTGCTAAAACTTGTAAAATATATTCAGTATTTATTTCTTTCTGACTTTCAATCGGTAAAAAAAGATGATAAAAGCTATGTTGCCAAATATCTAAACGAATCAATTGATTGGCAATTTTTAAAGACCATTCTTCAATGGTATCTTCAGATAAATTTTTTCTTAGTGTTTTATACTTTTTTCTTAGTTCTTTTTTATCCATTTTTAGACGCTTTCATTTCGTCTATAAAGTTAGTTAAATGTTCGACTTCTACATGATCCATCAATACAATTTTGTACCATTTGTTGTTTTCATTGTGTTGTTGTGGCACTAAACCGAATTTATGTGCGATATTTTCAGGAACAAATTCTGCTTTAATCGTCACAATATTCATAAACGGACAATTGTAATATTCAATTCCAAGTGCGTCTAATTCTTTGGTTAAAAACTGTGTTCGCATCATTAAAATGCTGATTTTTTCGTACCAAGCATAAGGTCCGTACGTAAATAAAATCATCCAAACTGCTACAGCATTGGCGCCAGAACGACTTCCACATAAAGTCAAATCCATACCTTCTACGTATTCGGCTTCTTTGGTTAATACATTTTCAATTAAACCTTTTCGGCAAATAAAAACACCTGTTCCATAAGGTGCTTGTAGCATTTTATGTGCATCAATAGTAATAGAACTAATTTTTGGGTTGTTGAAATTAATGTCCGATTTTTCATTACTAAATGGATAGACAAATCCTCCATAAGCACCATCAATATGTAATTTATATTCTAGTTGATGTTTTTCTAAAACTTCGATATAATCATTCGGATTATCCACCGAACCAAACATGGTGGTTCCCATATTCGAAACGGCGATAAAATATTTGACACCTTTGTTTTTAGCTTGAAGAATTAATGATTCGAGTTGTTCTTTTTGAATAGCTCTCGAATTAAAATCTACTGGAATAGAAATCCAATCAATTTGTAATAAATTAGAAGCTTTTGGTATCGAATAATGCGTGTCTTCGCTAGCTAAAATCGCAATTTCGTATAATTTTGCTTCGAATTTATGGAAGAAATAATTTCGAAACACCCAAATCGCTTGAATATTCGCTTCGGTTCCGCCTGGAGAAATGTATCCATCGTATTCATTAGGTTGACACTTAAAAACATCAACCGCTAAAACATTTAAAACTTCGCGTTCAATTTCTTGTGTGCCATAAAAAGCG
>MGWJ01000020.1:8661-10206 GCA_001800945.1 Flavobacteria bacterium RIFCSPLOWO2_12_FULL_31_7 | reverse complement strand
CTATTTTTTCAAATATTGGAGTAGTGGTTTTATCGTTTTGAGCGTGACAAAAAACGGCTAAAAAGATAAGAAATATGGATATTGGACTTTTCATGATTAATAATTTCTTCTTGTAAATCTAAAAAAAAATCCCCAATTATTGCTAATTGAGGAATTTTAATATTTATCTGTTTACTTCGAAAGCACTTCGACTCCGCTCAGTGTGACAAATCAAGGTTCTAAACTTAAGATTTATTCTCTTTGTTGAAGTAAACCAAGTAGTAATACATTTGTTTTTCTTCGTCCCAGCCTTTTTCTACGAATTTTTCTGCACTTTCTGGGTTGATGAAATCTAATTTAATTTGAATGTTAGTGTCTAATTCAATGGTGTTTTTTAGTTTTCTTCTTACGTCAGTTACGGCAGCGTTAGCAATTGGAAAGTTTGAAACATCTTCAATACTATATTTCGCACCTTTATCCACTTTATAGTTTTTGAATTCCGGAATTAAATCTGGATTGTTAATCACATCATTTAAGAAAGCCGTTTCTTCGAAGTCGTCGTTTTTTGCAAAGTGATTTACGGCTCTGTTCATAAACAAAACTTCTTCTTTTTTGTCTTCTGCAGGTAAAACCACTTCTTTAGCGAAATCTTTACAAAATTGTAAGTATTTTTTAGTCATAAATGTTTCATCTTGGAAAACATCTACACTTAAAAAATGCTCTAACCAGTAGCGAGCATCGTATCTGTTGCTATCTACGGTTAAAATTTTATAGCCTTCTTCTTTTTTGTAATTGAAAATCAAACAACCTTTATCTAACTTGTTTAAGTTGATTCCGTCTTGTAAAATCATTTCTAAATTGCTTCCGTTTTCTTGAAATTGTAAGAAATCGGTTTTGATTTCACTTTTGAAAACGCCAATCGCATCTACTACATTATTATCGATAGAAACGTTTGTTAAATAAGCAATATACACTTCACCACTTTTAATATGTGGATGATTAGATTGTTCGAATAAATGCTGTGTAATTTTTTTAGAAACGTTATGAATTTCGCTTGGTTTATTAAAAATTTCCGTTGCCAAGTTGAACATTTCATTGTATTCTAAGTCTACATCATGGGCAAACTGATAGTAGTTTTCTTCTTTTTCACGAAACGCCTTAAAGAAATATTCCTTTAAAATAGGCATAATTTCGTCATTCAGTGTGTATGGATTTTCAGAAAGAAAAATTTGTTCTTCTTTGTTTTTATTTCCAACTCGGTGTATAGAAAGGTTTTCTACGTGTGTATTAAATAAGTTTATCATAGTCAATTTGTCAATTAGCTAATATTCAATTAGCCAATTATTAGTTGTTCATTTTAAAATTGGCGTATTGCCATATTAGCACATTGGCTAATTAATTCCAGTTTTCTTCAAATCCCATGTCTTCAAAACTGTCATCGCCATCAAACATGTCATAATCTTCTTCGTCTAAATCGTCTTCAAATTCGTTGAAGTTTTCGGCATCTAAATCACCACCTCTAAATCCGCTTGTTGTGGCTTCGTCTGGTAAAACACCGTGCGAAAA
>MGWJ01000020.1:0-8645 GCA_001800945.1 Flavobacteria bacterium RIFCSPLOWO2_12_FULL_31_7 | reverse complement strand
GTGGACTTTTTTCTTCAATGGCAGCTAATTCAATGAAAAAAGTCCACATGGAGAATAAATCATATACATAAACTAATTTAGTGTTTTGTTCGTGTACTAAATCGTCTAATTTATATTCGGCCATAGTTTTGATTTCACCTGGGATATCACCTGTGTCAAACATTGGGATTCCATCTTCTTCATGCCAAGCCCAATCGTCTCCACAAGTATAAAACGCACCAACTTCGGTACCATCAAACCCAAAAGCATTGACTAAAGCGTTGTGTAAATCTTCTAAAGTGTCTTTCGATTCAATAGCAATATCTCTAAAAATATCTTCTTCGTTGTCTAAAATGGCTCTAAACTTATAAATCATAATGTGTAATTTTAAAAGGCAAAAGTAAGCAATATTTGAAACTTATTTTATTGAAAATTCCGATTGTTAATAAATTTAGTTGTCAGCTATTAGTTATTAGTTCTCAGTATTTTGTTGGGATTTTGGATAACGAATTTTGATTTATAAAGGACTTCGACTCCGCTCAGTCTGACAAATAATAATAAAGTTTATTGCTTTTTTGGTTTTATAATTTTATCGTGTGTTTCTTTTATTACATCTAATGCAGCAGTGCCATACCACAAGGTTAAATCAGCCTCGAAAATTTTTGCTTGAACGGCTGGGTCAGAATTCACAAGTTTTTCAGCTTCTTCAATGGAGGTGCAATTCAAAATAAAAATTCCTCTATAGTTTTTGTCATTTTTCATAAAAGGACCAGCCACAACTAGCTTATTTTCATCTGCTAATTTGCTTATATTCGTCATGTGACCTTCAAAAAGTTTTTTCTTTTCTTCTGCAGTTGCTGTGGTGTTGGTTCCTGTTTTTAAAATACAGAAAACGTAGGTTTTCATACCACGTTCATCTCCGCCTAATTTTTTGGCTAAAGCTTCGTCATAATTTGAATTATCTTGAGAAAATCCAACTAGATTGAAAGCTGTAAATAAAAGTGTCAATACTATTTTCTTCATAGTTTTTAGTTTTTGGAAAGTATAAAGATACTGGATTTACAATTCAGTTGCAAAATTCTACAATTCGGCACAATACTTTTTCAGTTGAAAAGCAATTGGTTCAACTTTGCTTCATCAAAAAAACAGAAAACATGCAAAATTTTATTATCATTTTAGTTTCATTAATCAGTTTTACAGCTTTTTCACAAACAAAAATTTCTGGAAAAGTAGTTAATAAAAAAAATGTTCCAATGGCAAGTGTGAATGTTTTTATTGAGGGTACTTATGATGGTGCGCTAACCAATGAAAAAGGAGAATTTAGTTTCGAAACAGATGCCAAACAAAACCAGATTTTAAAATTTACTTTGAATGGTTTTTTAGATGTAACAGAAAATATAGTGGTAGAAGAATATATCTATCGTGTTTTTACTCTTTTTCAAGATATGAATACGATTGAAACGGTTGTGATTTCTGCAGGAACCATAAAAGCAGGTGATAATAGTAAAGTTACAGCTTTGAAACCTTTAGATATTGTAACCACCGCTGGTTCTGCAGGTGATATAGTTGCGGCTTTAGAAACGATGCCAGGAGTAAATGCAGTGGGGGAAAGTGGAAAATTATTTGTTCGTGGTGGTGAAGCAGGAGAAACTCAAACCTATATAGATGGTATTCGTGTGGCTCAACCTTATGGCGCTTCTCCCAATAATATTCCAGCTCGTGGCCGATTTTCTCCTTTTTTATTTAAAGGCATTACGTTTTCAACAGGTGGTTATAGTGCGGAATATGGTGATGCTTTATCAAGTGTGTTATTGTTGAATACTGTTGATGAACCCGCAGAAAATCAAACGCATATTTCAGTTATGAGAGTTGGAGGTGGGTTAAATAAATCTAAAAAATGGAAAAATAGTTCAATTTCATTTAACACGAGTTATATCAATTTGAAACCCTATTATTTAATTGCGCCACAAAGTTTAAATTGGAACAAAGCGCCAGAATCTATTGCTGGTGAATCGGTCTTCAGAACTAAAATTAAAAATGGATTGCTAAAAGTATATGCTGCTTTTGAAAATTCTTCGATGAATGTAAATCAGAAAGATATTAATTATACAAATAAAATTAAATTCGGATTGACGAATAATAATTTATACATCAATTCGATTTACAAGGGTGATATTGCTCCAGCTTTACAATTACAAACGGGTTTTAGTTTTGGATATGGAAGTAATAAAATCGGAATTAATACAGATAAATTACATAATTATGAACGTGCATTGCATTATAAATTGAAATTACGAAAAACCTTTTCTAATATGTTTAAATTGAATGTAGGTGGCGAATTTTTCCACACTAATTTCGATGAAAACTATCAAGCTTTTTCTTCTTACAGAGTCGATTATGGTTATCAAAATAATACAGTAGCGCTTTTCACAGAAGCAGAAGTGTTTTTATCTCAAAAGTTAGCGTTTAATTTAGGTTTGCGTTCATCAAATGCTTCAGTTGTGGATGAATTTACTTTAGAACCTCGATTGTCAGTTGCGTATAAAATTGCGAAAAAGAGTCAGCTTTCGCTTGCTTATGGAAGTTTTTATCAAACCGCGAATTCGGATTATTTGAAGTTTACTCCAAATTTAAAATATGAAAATACCAATCATTATATTATGAATTATTTATTTAATAATGATGGAAAAATGTTTCGTGCGGAAGTCTATTTTAAAGAGTATGACAATTTAGTGAAGTTTGATACTACTGTTTCAAATTATACTTCGAATTTCAACAATAACGGACTAGGATTTGCAAAAGGACTCGATTTATTTTGGAGAGATAGTAAAACTTTCAAAGGTTTAGATTATTGGATTACTTATTCATTTATCGATTCGAAAAGAGATTATAGAAATTACGAGAAACAAGTTACACCAAGTTTTATTGCCAATCATAATTTTTCTGTAGTAACGAAATATTGGGTAGATCAACTGAAATCACAAATTGGATTAACCTATAATTTTAATTCGGGCCGACCTTACGATAATCCAAATGAAGAAGCATTCATGAACCAGAAAACGAAATCATATAATAATTTGAGTTTAGGTTGGTCGTATTTAATCTCACAACAGAAAATTTTATATATTTCGGTAACTAATTTATTAGGAGCAAATAATGTTTTTGGCTATCAATATGCAAATTCACCAGATGCTTCTGGAACTTTTCAAAGACAAGCTGTAACGCAACCAGCAAGCCGTTTTTTCTTTGTAGGATTCTTTTGGACGATTTCCGATAATAAAAAAACAAATCAATTGGATCAATTATAGGTGAAAGGCTAAAGGAATTAGGTTAAAGGTTTCAAAAAATAGCAATCAGAAACATTTATATCACAATAACAAAAAATGTAACTTTTATTACCAAGAAAAGCATTAGAATTTTATATTTTTGTTCCAAATTAAAAAAATACGACCATGTCAAACGAAATAGAAAAAGTAAAATGCCTTATTATAGGTTCTGGTCCTGCTGGATATACTGCTGCAATTTATGCAGCTAGAGCTAATATGAATCCAGTTTTATATCAAGGAACACAACCAGGTGGACAATTAACAACCACTAACGAAGTAGAAAATTTTCCAGGTTATCCTGATGGTGTAACTGGTCCAGAAATGATGGTGCAATTGCAAAGTCAAGCACAACGTTTTGGAACGGATGTTCGTGATGGTTGGGCAACAAAAGTTGATTTTAGTTCAGAACCACATAAAGTTTGGATTAACGATACAAAAGAAATTCACGCAGATACAGTAATTATTTCTACTGGAGCTGCTGCAAAATATTTAGGATTACCTTCTGAACAACATTATTTACAAACAGGTGGTGGAGTTTCTGCTTGTGCGGTTTGTGATGGATTTTTCTATAGAAACCAAGAAGTTGTAATCGTTGGAGCAGGAGATAGTGCTTGTGAAGAAGCACATTATTTATCTAAATTATGTAAGAAAGTAACGATGTTAGTTCGTACCGATAAATTTAGAGCTTCTAAGATTATGGCGGAACGTGTTCAAAATACAGAAAATATTGAGATTTTAATGAACACTTCTACAGTAGAAGTTTTAGGAGACGGACAAGTAGTAACTTCAGTAAAAGTTAAAAATACAGCAACAAATGTAGAGCATGAAATTCCAGCAACTGGATTTTTCGTAGCCATTGGTCACAAACCTAACACAGATATTTTTGCAGAATATTTAACTTTAGATGAAACGGGGTATATTGTGAATGTTCCAGGAACTTCTAAAACAAATGTTCCAGGTGTTTTTGTTGGTGGAGACGCTGCAGATCATGTTTACAGACAAGCAATTACAGCAGCAGGAACAGGTTGTATGGCGGCTTTAGATGCAGAAAGATATTTAGCTAGTAAAGACTAATTTTTATCAAAAAGTGATACAAAAATCGGGTATAACACCCGATTTTTTGTTTATAATCATTTGATTGGCTCGGTTTTTGATACAAGTTTTTAGCAAAATCTTGCACAACTTAAAATGAAAAATATATTACTTTTACTCTTTTTATTCTTGCTTTCTAGTTGTTCGCAACAATTAGTTTTTGAGCGTAAACAATATAATTCCTCATATAGTCCAAATTATACCACAAGTTATAATTCGGCAAATATTAAAATGGAAGTTCTGGAAGCTAAAAATGACGAAAATATTAATAAAATAATTTTCGAAAATATTAAGGAACTCTCTAGTTTCATTGACAGTCAAAACATGACCATCAATAACTACAATCAATTGACAAAAGGTTTTGTGGAAACCTACAAAAACGCAAAAAACAAAACACCTGAAGACAAAATTAAAAATTGGGAATTTGAATTAGAGTCAAACATCGAATATGAAACAGAAGAATTTGTAAATATTGGAATTAATTATACTTCTTCTTATGGTGATGCGACAGGTTTTGGAGGAAAACGTTCACTGATTTTTAATAAACAAACCGGAAATCAACTTAAAATTGATGATATTTTTTTAAATTCAAAAGCGGTTGCAAAATTAGTAGAAGCTAAATTTAGAGATAAGTATAACGTCAATAATGGGATTCCATTAAATCAACAAGGTTATTGTTTTGAAACGGGTTCATTTTACTTAACTAACAATGTTTTTTTTAATATTGAAGGTGTGAAATTTCTATACAATATCAACGAAATATCTTCATACGAAAAAGGTTCCTATGAAGTTTTTCTAACTTATCAAGAAATTGATAAATATTTGATAATTAAATAAAGCGTTTTATTTTCATCATAAATCCTAAATGAATGCCTTCGTGATAATGATTGAAAAGCATGGCTTCTTCAATATTAGTTAATAAAAATCCTGTTCTGGTTTGGGTTTCGGTATAATTATCAAATTTTCCATTTTCATAATCTAAAATGGTTTGCTCAATAGTTGAGAATAGTAACTGCTTAATTTCATCTACTTCTTCTTGTGTTGCGTTTCCATCAGGAATGGTTCCGTTTACATATTTATTGGTAAATTCTTCACTAATTAAGGTTTCATTTCCAGAAAGTAAATATGCTAATCGTTGTTGCGAAACAATAATGTGTGCAATATTCCAAATTAAATTATTCCTTAAACCATCTGGAATAGTATTTAATTGTTCCAAAGTATAGTTTTCTATGTAAGAAGCATAAATTTCTCGACTTCTTTTGATGGATTTGAAAATCGTATTCATAACGAATCTTTAAATTGTTTCCGTAAATTTATAAAAAAATCAAGTTAAAACATTTTGAAAAACCAGGAATTCTCGAATGGTTTTTATTTTTAATTCGATTTAATTCGAATATTCGCCATAGGAGAAGGAATTTTACAATTATTGAGAATTTAAATTCGTTAATTCGTGGCAAAAATTAAAAAATAACTTTCATACCTTTGTACTTTAATTTTATCATACTGAAATCAATTCAGCACTTATGCGAAAAATATATTACCTAGCTTCATGCGATACTTGTCGAAAAATAATTAAGTCTTTACCTTCAAATGCGAATTTAGAATTTCACGATATTCGTCAAAATCCAATTACAATTGAAGAACTAGAGTTCATGCACCAACTTTCTGGAAGTTACGAAGCACTTTTTAGTAAAAAAGCCCAGTTATACAAAGAAAAAGGTTTAAAAAATAGGACTTTAACGGAAGAAGATTACAAAAACTACATTTTAGAACATTATACGTTTTTGAGTCGACCAGTGGTAATTTTAGAGAATGAAATTTTCATTGGAAATAGTCAGCCTAATATTTTAAAATTACAAAAAGCATTAAGTAATGAATAGTCGTTCTTGGGCGTTAGTTTGCGCTTGGATTGTGGCGATTATTTACGGAATGACATTTACCATCGCTAAAGATGTTATGCCAAAGTTTATTGATGCTTATGGCTTTATTGTGTTGCGAGTTGGTGGTGCAACAATCTTATTTTGGTTGGTTAGTTTCCTCGGACCAAAAGAAAAAATTGTTACAAAAGATTTTCTCCGAATTGCCGCTTGTGCTTTTTTTGGAGTCGCTTTTAATATGCTAACTTTCTTTAAAGGTTTAAGTTATACTTCGCCAATTATGGGAGCCGTTTTGATGGTAACCACGCCAATGATTGTATTGATACTTTCGTCAATCATCATGAAAGAAAGAATGCAGTCTAAAAAAGTATTAGGAATACTTTTAGGATTAGCCGGAACCATTACTTTAATTTTGTATGGGAAAGCGTTAAACAACGCACCTAATGCCACTTTAGGAAATTTGTTGGTTTTTGTGAATGCGGTTTCTTATGGTTTTTACCTAATTTTCGTAAAGAAATTAATGGATAAATACAATGCATTTACATTTGTGAAATACATTTATTTATTCGGTTTTTTTATGGTTTTACCATTTGGTTACAACGAATTGGCTGTTGTAAACTGGAACGAAATACCTTTAGATATTAGTCTGAAAATTGGTTTTGTAGTCGTTTTTTCTACATTTTTCACCTATTTGTTGAACTTAATTTCTATGCGAAATTTAAAGCCTACAACGGTTGCCGTTTTTATTTATTTACAACCTTTTTTCGCTACGATTTTCGCAATCGGTTTAGGAAAAGACAATTTGAATATGGTGAAAATTATTTCAGCTTTATTGATATTTGTTGGTGTTTATTTGGTGATTCATAAAAACAGTCGCAGTAAACAGTCACAGTAAAAAGGTTCATTAGTTACAGTCAGACTGAAAATTGAAAACTGTGACTGAAAACTAAAAAAAACCTATCTTTACACTTTTTTATAAAAATATATGATATTATCAATGACCGGTTTTGGTAAAGCAAGTTTGCAATTATCAACCAAAAAAATAACAGTAGAAGTGAAATCTTTAAACAGTAAAGGACTTGATTTAAATACAAGAATGCCTTCTGTTTACAGAGAAAACGAATTAGCTTTAAGAAACCTTCTAGCACAAAAATTAGAAAGAGGAAAAGTTGATTTTTCTTTATTTGTTGAAGTAACTGGAGAAGAAACATCGTCTAAAATAAATGCGCCAATCGTAAAGGCTTATATTGCTCAAATGAAAGCTATTTTACCAGATGCTGATGAAACGGAATTAATGAAAATGGCAGTTCGAATGCCAGATACCATGAAAACCGAGCGTGAAGAAATTGACGAAAACGAATGGAAACAAATTCAAACGGTAATTGATGAAGCCATTCAGAATATGGTGTCATTCCGAATTTCTGAAGGTGCGTCATTAGAAAAAGAATTCATTTTACGTATTGAAAATATTAGAAGTTACATGAATCAAGCTTTAGCTTTAGATCCTGAAAGAGTAGCGGCTATTAAAGAACGTTTGCAAACGGCTATTGAGGAATTAAAAGTGAATGTAGATACGAATCGTTTCGAACAAGAATTGATTTATTACTTAGAAAAATTAGATATTACCGAGGAAAAAGTTCGTTTAACAAATCATTTAGATTATTTCTTGCAAACTTTAAATGGAAGTGAAGCTAACGGAAGAAAGTTAGGATTCATCACACAAGAAATGGGTAGAGAAATCAATACCATGGGTTCCAAATCAAACCATGCAGAAATGCAAAAATTGGTGGTTATGATGAAAGACGAATTAGAAAAAACTAAAGAGCAAGTATTGAATGTGTTATAAACTTCAATGATGAAAAATATTTTATTTCTTTTTTTATTTCTTACCTTAAACTGTTTTGCACAAAACAAAAACATTTCATTGGAAAAAATCTCTACTACTGATAAAATGTTTACGGGTAGAATTGATGATAAATATGAAATCACTATATACTTAAAAAAGTACCAAATGGCTGAGGATCATTTAGGTGTTTTTTCTGTAAGAGGTTGGTATTATTATGATAAATATAAAAAGAACATACCTTTAGTTGGTATGCAAAATCCTGCAACAGGACTTACATTATATGTCTTAAAAGATAAAAAAATTGAGGAAAACATTTTAAAATTAAATTATTCGGGTAATATATGGGACATTACCGATTCCATTGAGAATATTTCAAATTACTTGGAAAAATTTATAATATCTGATTCAGATGAAAATAATGTTTGGATAAGTAATAATAAAACATCTAAGTTAGCAATCTTTAATTTAAATAATTTATTCTTATTGGAAGATTATTATTTCTTAAAACTAAATAATGATAAAATT
>MGWJ01000019.1 GCA_001800945.1 Flavobacteria bacterium RIFCSPLOWO2_12_FULL_31_7 | reverse complement strand
GGAACTAAAGGTTTTAATATGCCAATTGATGCCTACAACTTATATACTAAATATGAGCCAGGTAGAAAAGTGTATATCAAAATGAAAGATAGATACTATGCAAATAATACACAAACTCAATCTTTAGATCTTGGTTCTTTATATGCAGGAACACAAGTTGGAAGAATTTCAGGTGTAGAATACGAAGCAGCTATTAAAAGAGGTTGTTCAAAAGTGGATGAAAATACTTTAGTAAATCATTTAACAATCGCAGCAGCTAAAAACAATGCTAATACTAATAAATTAGTAGAGTTAGATGGTGTTCAGTTTTCAGAAGCTTCTGTTGGAAAAAAATACTTTGATAAAAGTTTAAATGCTAGTCCAACTTGGACGGCTACTAATCATACTTTAACTGATGCTTCAGGTAATACAATTATTGTAAGAGTTAGTGAATTTGCTAATTTTTCAGCTAAGAATGTACCAACAGGAAATGGTAAAATCAGAGGAATTCTTACTAAATACAACAGTGATTTCCAATTCATGATTCGTACGGAAAATGATGTACAATTGAATGGACCTAGAGTGGATAGTGCGCCTCCAATTGGTGGTTCGGCTTTAACTTATGATGCTACTTTAAATGAGCCGTTTACTTCTTATTTAACCGTAAATCAACAAGTTTTTCCAAAGTATATCAATGATGCTGTTCAAGGTTCAAGATATTGGCAAGTAAAAACTTTTAGTGGAAATAAATACATTCAAATGTCTTCATTTGGTGGAACTCCAGAAGCAAATAGAACTTTGTTTTTCGTGCCAGTAGACTTTACTGCGGCTTCAACGTTCTCTTTCATGAGTAAATTAGGTTTCTCTAACGGGAATCCATTAAAAGTTTATTATACAACTAACTATGTTCCAGGTTCTGATGCTACTGCAGCAACATTAACTCAAATTATGGGACTTACCATATCTCCAGGATTAGCAACAGGTTATCCAGCTACTTTCACGCCAAGTGGAACATGGAATATACCAGCTTCTTTAACAGGAAACGGATTTATTGTTTTTGAATATGTTGGAAATGGAAGTGGTGGTACAACAACTACAGCTCAAATTGATGATATCGTTATCAACTAATCAAAAATAAGCACATAAAAAAAGCCTTCTTAGATTTTTAAGAAGGCTTTTTTGTTTTAGTTTGTTAACAGAATACTGCGACTGAAAACTGCGACTGAAAACTCTTTTAATGTGCTTCCAGCCAGTTTTTACCCATTCCAATTTCTACTTCTAACGGAACAATCATTTTAAACGCATTTTCCATTTCGTGTTTAATCATTGGTTGAATTTTCTCTAATTCGCTATTATGCACATCAAAAACCAATTCATCATGTACTTGCAATAACATTTTAGATTGCCAGTTTTCCGATTTTAAGCGTTTGTGAATGTTAATCATCGCAATTTTAATAATATCGGCTGCTGAACCTTGAATGGGCGCATTTACGGCATTTCTTTCAGCTCCACCACGCACAATTGCATTTGCGGAATTTATGTCTTTTAAATAACGTCTTCTGCCCGAAATGGTTTCAACATAACCATTTTCTCTAGCGAAATCTACTTGGTCTGAAATAAATGATTTCAATTTCGGATAGGTTTTGTAATACGCATCAATCAATTCTGCACTTTCTTTACGAGATAAATTCGTTTGATTGCTCAATCCAAAAGCAGAAACGCCATAAATAATACCGAAGTTTACGGTTTTAGCATGACTTCTTTGTTCTTTGGTTACTTCTTCTATAGGCACATTAAATACTTTTGCCGCTGTACTTTTATGAATGTCTTCGTTGTTTTTAAACGCTTCAATCATATTTTCTTCGCCACATAAAGCTGCGATAATTCGCAATTCAATTTGAGAATAATCGGCAGAAACCAAAGTGTAATTCTCATCTCTAGCAATAAACGCTTTTCTAATTTGTTTTCCTCTTTCGGTACGAATTGGAATGTTTTGTAAATTCGGATTATTAGAACTTAAACGACCTGTCGCAGCCACAGTTTGCATGTAATCGGTATGAACACGACCTGTTTTTGGATCCACTTGGTTCGGTAAAGCATCTATGTAAGTACTTTGTAATTTCACCATTTGACGCCATTCTAAAATGTCTTTTACAATCGGATTATCGTTGGCTAAATAACTTAAGATTTCTTCACCAGTAGCATATTGACCGGTTTTGGTTTTCTTTTGTTTCGCACCACCAATTTTCATTTTTTCAAACAACACATCACCCAATTGTTTTGGAGAAGCTAAGTTGAAGGTTTCACCAGCGGTTTCATATATTTTTTGTTCTAAAGCTTGACTTTCAGCTGTCATTTCCACTGACATTTTCTTTAAGAAATCAACATCTAAATTGATGCCTTCTTTTTCCATATCAGCTAAAACTGGAACTAACGGAATTTCGATTTCATCGTATAATTTTTTCGTGCCTACTTTTTCTAAAATCGGTAAGAAATGGTTTTTCAATTGAATCGTTACATCGGCATCTTCTACGGCATATTCTTTAATGTCATCTAACGCTACATCGCGCATAGATTTTTGACCTTTTCCTTTTTTACCGATAAGTGTTTCAATAGATTTTGGTGAATATTTCAAATACGTTTCACTTATTACATCCATATTATGACGCATATCAGGATTAATCAAATAATGTGCAATCATCGTATCGAATAAATTTCCTTTTACTTCAATACCGTATCGTGATAAAATTTTTAAATCGTATTTGATGTTTTGTCCGACTTTTTCAATGTTTTCATTCTCAAAAAACGGTTTGAATTTATCAATTAGAATTTGTGCATCTTCCTGATTTTCTGGAAACGGTACATAAAATCCTTTTCCTTTTTCCCATGAAAAAGCCAGTCCAACCAATTCCGAATTTAATGCATCTAAACCAGTGGTTTCTGTATCAAAACAAACCGAAGTTTGATTCAATAAGTTTTGTACGAACATTTTAACTGGCAAATCGCCTTGTACGTTTTGGTAAAAATGTTCTGTATTTTCTAAAGTTGCGTAATATGAATTGGCGGTTTCTGTAGCGTCTTCACCATCAGAAAATCCAAATAAATCGTATTGTTCATCACTTGATTTTTTTACTGGCGCTTTTTTCAAAACAGAAGTTTCAGAATTTTTTTCTTCCGAAGTTGCTGTTGGATTGTATAGTTTATCAAACTGTGCTTTCATTTGACGGAATTCTAATTCCATGAATAAAGCATCTGTTTTTTCCACATCTGGTGTAGATAATTCGTAATCTTTTTCATCAAAAGTTACTGGGCAATCTAATAGAATTGTCGCTAATTTTTTTGATAAGATTCCTTTTTCTTTATTGGCTTCAATTTTTTCTTTTAAAGCACCTTTTAGTTTATCGGTATTGTCTAATAGATTTTCCATCGAGCCAAATTCGGCTAATAATTTCTTAGCGGTTTTTTCTCCAACTCCTGGTAATCCTGGAATGTTGTCCACGGCATCGCCCATCATTCCTAAATAGTCAATCACTTGTAACGGATGTTCTACTTCAAACTTAGCTTGTACTTCTGGAATTCCCCAAATTTCAATATCATTCCCCATTCGAGCTGGACGGTACATGAAAATATTTTCAGAAACTAACTGCGCAAAATCCTTATCTGGCGTCACCATAAACACTTGATAATTTTCTTTTTCGGCTTGTTTGGCGATTGTTCCAATTAAATCATCGGCTTCAAAACCGGCCACTTCCACAATTGGAATATGCATCGCACTTAATAATTCTTGAATATAAGGCACGGCAATTTTTATGGCTTCTGGTGTAGCATCACGATTGGCTTTGTATTGGTCGAACATTTCCAAACGAAAAGTACTGCCGCCTTTGTCAAACGCAACAGCTAAATGATCTGGTTTTTCTCGTTTAATTACATCCATTAAGGCATTCATGAATCCCATAATAGCAGAAGTATCCATCCCTTTGGAATTGATTCTTGGGTTTTTTATAAAAGCATAATATCCACGGAATATAAGTGCGTAAGCGTCTAAAAGAAATAAGCGTTTTTGTGACATAAATGATTTTTTATTTATTCGATGGTAAAAATACAATTCTTTAAATAAAAAATCTTTGTTAAAATTGAATTAATCTTTATGTTAATTGTGAACTAGTTAGTTAATTTGTAAAAAATAATAAAATATGAAAGGTTTAATACCGTTAATTATATTGTTAATTGTTGAATTCTATTCGTTTCAAGCAATTAAAACTATCACCAAAAATAAATGGGTTTTAGGTGTTTATTTAGTTCTTTCTCTTATTACAATGCTTTTTATTGTATATTCTTTTATGAATTTCGATAGAGGTAAAGGTCAGAGTAAATCGAGTTTATTTGTAATCGGTTTGACTTTGTTAATTTATGTTCCGAAAATATTACTTTTTTTAGTTTTGTTTATAGAAGATGTTACGCGTTTGGTTGAAGCTTGTATTATGAGTTTTGTGGATGAAGAAAGAGAACAGTTTTTTAGTCCAAGAAGAAGGTTTGTCAGTCAGATTGCTTTGGGAATTGCTGCGATTCCATTTGGTTCATTGTTGTACGGAATGACTATTGGGAAATATAATTTCAAAGTCATCAAACAACAGATATTTTTTGATGATTTGCCTGAAGAATTTGACGGTACAACCATTACACAAATTTCAGATATTCATAGTGGGAGTTTTGATAATCAAACCGATAGAATTAAATACGCCGTAGATTTAATTAATGAACAAAACTCTGATTTACTATTGTTTACGGGTGATATCGTAAATACACATGCCAAAGAAATGGATCCGTGGATTGATACTTTTAAAGGATTATATACTCCGAAATTAGGTAAATATTCTGTATTAGGAAATCATGATTATGGGAAATATTTTGAATGGGATTCGGATAAAGAAGAGCGTCAAAATTTTGAAGATGTTAAAGCCATTCATAATAAAATTGACTTTAATTTATTGATGAATGAAAACGTAAAACTTAAGAAAGGTGCTAGCGAAATTGTTTTGGTTGGTGTAGAAAATTGGGGTGTTCATTTTGGAAAAAAAGGCGATTTAAATAAGGCTACTGCAAATGTTAAACCTGAAGATTTTAAAATATTAATGAGTCACGATCCAAGTCATTGGGAAAATGAAGTGAAAAATCACAATACGCATTATCATTTAACATTGTCCGGACATACTCATGGTTTGCAGTTTGGAATTGAAATTCCAGGTTGGTTCAAATGGAGTCCGGTGCAATATATTTACAAGCAATGGGCTGGTTTATACGAAAATGCGGGAAGATATATTTATGTTAACAGAGGTTTTGGTTTTCATGCGTATCCTGGTAGAGTCGGAATTATGCCAGAAATCACCGTAATAGAGTTAAAAAAAACTAAAAAAGTAGCGTAATCACTGAAAAAGTCTGCATATTTGTTTGAAATATTAAAAAAATATTTACATTTGTTTAATAAACACTTCGGTCTATGTCGAAATTTGGAGAACTTATAGATGCACAAGTACCCGTATTAATTGATTTTTTTACGGAATGGCACGAGCAATCTATTACTATGAATGAAACAATTCGTCACGTTGCTGCTGCCTTAGGTGATAAAGCAAAAGTGATTAAAATTGATGTAGATAAAAATAAAGAATTAGCAGAAGCACTGCGTATTAAAGGTTTGCCAACTTTTATGATTTATAAAGATGGTCAAATGGTTTGGAGACAAAGCGGTGAATTTGATGCCAATACTTTAATTTCTCTTATTCAAGAACAAGCTTAGGCGATTTTTTCAAACTTAAACCCTTTACTTTTCAAAGTTTCAATGGTTTTTTCTAAACTATTGAGCATATTTTTTTGTGCTTTCACACTATCGTGAAATACAATAATACTTCCTGTTGTTACATTATTAACTACATTTTCATAACAGGTTTCTGGTGAAAGTGTGGCGTCATAATCTTTACTCAACACATCCCACATAATTATTTTGTAGCCTAATTTTCTTAATTTATAAGATTGCCAAGGTGTAATTTTTCCGTAAGGCGGACGAAATAACTTCGAATTGTAAATTTTAAATAACGAGTTCAGTTTGATTTCACAAGCTTGTGTATTGTTGATGTAGGTTTTAGCTGGTGTTTTCCAACCTTTTAAATGACTGTAAGTGTGGTTGCCCACAGAATGGTGTTTAGAAATGATTTTCTGAACAATTCCAGGATGTTTCCTTACATTATCACCAATGCAAAAAAACGTAGCTTTAATTTGATGTTTGTCTAAAATTTCTAAAACTTTTTCAGTAATTTCTGGAGTTGGACCATCATCAAAAGTTAAATACACAGTTTTGTCAGTATTCGGAAGGTTCCAAATCTGATTGAAAAATATGCGTTTTATTATTTTAGGAGTTTTTGTCATATAAAAAAAGCCACTCATAGGAATGGCTTTAGTGTTATTTAATCGATATTGATTCCGTAATCGCCCATCATTTTATTGTAATTTCTGAATTTTACAATTTGTTGACTGTGATATTCTACGTCATTGTTTTCTTCTGCAATAAGAAGTAACATGTAATATCTTTTAATTTCGTCGTTAATTTCTCTAGCGTAAAATGCTTTTTGCTTTTCTGATTGCGAGTTAAAGAACGTAATTTTCTCTTGGTGTTTTTTCATCAATTGATTCAAGATTTTTCTAGCTTCTTCTTTTTTACCAATTTTATAATATCCTTCAGCAAAAGGATTTACGGTTGTGTAAAATTCGAAGTAATCAATTGGCATGTTTTTCATTGCAATTTGAATGACCTTTTCTGCTTTGTCAAATTTCTTTTCTTCAATTAAAGCGGTCATTAAACGAGAAAGATTATTTCTGTACGATAATGCATTTTTACGTGTTTCTGGATCGTGATAAATTTTATCACTTCCTGCATTACCCCAAGTCCATTTGTTTATGATGTTGTACATTTTATCGGTATCGATATAACCCATATCATACGAATTTCCTTCTTGTAGTTTTGTTCTCACTGGAACTAATTTATAAACCATTCCGTCTAACTGAAGGTATTCTTTCATCCAAATATAATCATCAGCACCGAAACTTCCTGGAGAAAAGTAAATAGGTCTTTTCCAGTTGTTTTCGTTAAAAATATCTAACATTAAGATTCTGTTTTTATACAAAGCTCCACCTTTTAATTTCAAGTGAATTTCATCAACAATTGAATCGTTGTATTTTGGAGAAACCACTTTGTTTTTGATGATGTTTTGCTTGTCGATTTTAATTTTTAAATGTTCACTTGGATAAAAGTGTACAAATTGTCCGTTTTTCATTTCTCTTTTCGAACGATCGTCTTTTAAGAAATCCAAGGTTAATCCTAAATCTAAAGTATCTGTTGTTCTTTCGTCAAACAAACAATAGTTTCTTTTGTCTCCAACATATTGATCGTGCGTAAATGAAATCGGTAATCCATCAGATTTGTTCGATTTTATTTTCATTTCATCAATATACCAGTCGGTTGCTAGTAAACTAGTGTTTACAATTCTAACATCCGTTCTGTAACCTTCAATTTCTTGTAAATACCACATTGGGAAGGTGTCATTATCACCAATGGTAAATAAAATTGCATTCGGTTCACAAGAGTCTAAATATGCTTTTGCCATGGCAACGGCAGTATATTTTCCACTTCTGTCGTGGTCATCCCAGTTTTGAGAAGCTAATACAACAGGCGAAGCTAGTAATGCGGTTGCTAAAACTGCTGGTAAAGCTACTTTCGGATTTACATACTTTAAAATATATTGATAAATAGCATACACTCCAACACCAATCCACATTGCAAAAATATAGAATGAACCTACTAAAGCATAATCTCTTTCTCTTGGTTCGAAAGGTCTTTCGTTAAGATAAACTTTTAGAACTAAACCAGTAAACAAGAACAGTAAGAGTAAAACGTAAAACGATTTCCATTCTTTTTTAGCGTGATATACCATTCCGATGACAGCTAAGATAAAAGGTAAAAAGAAATACGTGTTTCTACCTTTGTTGTTTTTCATATCGGTTGTTAGTTCATTTTGGTTGTCTAAATGTAGATTGTCGATAAAACCAATTCCACTTAGCCAGTTTCCTTCTAAACTTTCGTAATTTCCTTGTAAATCATTTTGTCTTCCAACGAAATTCCACATTAAATAACGGAAATACATGTAGCCAAACTGATATTCAAACATAAATTTCATATTGTCTGAAAACGATGGTTTTTCAATAGTTAAATAATCTCCGTAAGTTTTTAAGAATTCTTCATATTCATCTAATCCTAATCTGTTTGAGGCAAATTGACTTCTAAAATCAGAAACAATTTCGGTAAATTGTCCTAGTTTTTCTTCATTTGTTTGTCCTGTTTCTTCATCATAAAAAGCTTCATGATTGATGCTAAACTCTAACGGTTTGGTAAAAGTCATGTAGTTTTTCGCATGTTCTTCACTCCAAAGTCTTGGTAAAAACGCATTGTGTTTTGAATTTGGATTATGATTGGCGTCTTTATAATTATTTGTAATTACGTATTTACCTGTTTTTTCATCTCTTTCGTAGTTAGGTTTATCGTCAGAATACGGATCTTCTTCATCCGCACCAGCATAAACATTTGAAAATTGTGGTCCGTAAAACAATTTCGTTTCACCATATTGCTCTCTGTTGTAATAAGCTAAAACTTCAGCTGCGTCACTTGGTTTGTTTTCGTTAATGTTAATGTTTGAATTCGCTCTAACGGGTAACATAATCCAAGTAGAG
>MGWJ01000018.1:4122-6321 GCA_001800945.1 Flavobacteria bacterium RIFCSPLOWO2_12_FULL_31_7 | reverse complement strand
GTGTTGTTGCTAAACCATCCGGTATTACTTAAAAGTAATTTTGAAATATTTTCATAAATTATTCCATTCGTATTTCCGATATACTGAATCACACTTACAAAAACCAAAGAAAAATTCTTAATCGTACCTACACTACTTGAACTTGCTACAATACTATCTCTAAATATAAGATTAGCCGTTGAAGCACCGTCTATGTTAAATATGTTTCCAGTACTGGCCACCAAGTTAAGTAATCGAATTGTTCCTCCGGTAGTACCTGTAAATAAATCGCCAGTAGCTTTTATTAGTTTATCTTCTCCAGAATCACCACCAGTTAAATAGGCATTATTTATTTCAATAGGGAAGTTTACTAAAATTGTACCGTTAATTTCATATAAGGTTCCAGTGTCTAGTAAATATTTGCTTCCTCCACCAGCAGCAAGTTCTGTCGCTAAAACTGTTGCTAAAACATCAGTGGATTTAATTAATTTGTATTTTAACCTTCCATCTGCTTGCGAACTAATTTTAACCCATAAACTAGTTAAACTGTTGTAGTGATAAAAGGCTTTTATATCTGTGTCGTAAACTATAAGTCCATCTGCGGGAGAAGTAATACTCGTCCTTTGTGCTGATGTCATTCTCGGAGTTAACATACCTTTAGTGGTGGAAGTAACATCAAAAACTGAACTTGCATCAGGGGTTACGGTTCCAATTCCAACTTGTCCAAACATAATGCTTGTTGCCATAAAAAAGACAAACAAACAGGTTGAAATAATTTTTTTGCGTGATTTTAATTTCATAATCAATATAATTCGTTAATAAATACTCTTGTAAGAAAAATGAGTTTATTCATATTTAAAGGTAGTTTATGTTTGAATTAATATATTACGGATTATCCGGACATATTGTTAAATTTTCATAGTGCAGATTTGTTTTTTGACATAATTATGTTAATTATTTATACTTAATTTTTAATTATTGGTAAAAATTCATAAAATAGTTTCTTTTTTATATTGAAGGTTAGTAAATAAGTTGATTTAGAGACTTTTTTATGATAAATATCAATTTGATAAATAATCACAAAATTTAAACGTCAAAAAAAATATATTTTTTATTTTTTTGGCTTATTTTTGAAGATACTAATAAATTTCAAATGCAATTCGATATTCAAAACACCGAATCTTCGGCTTTATACAAATTGTTAACAGGAACTGTGATTCCACGACCAATTGGTTGGATTTCCACTGTTGATAGTGCAGGAACTAATAATTTAGCACCATTTTCTTTCTTTAATGTAGTGAGCGAAGATCCACCGCATGTGATGTTTTCTACCGTTCGAACTGGAAATAAAAACAAAGACACGCTTAATAATATCATTTTAAACAAACAGTTTGTTGTCAATTTGGTAACGGAAGATGTTGTAGAACAAATGAACATCACTTCTCAAAGTGTGGCATCTGATGTAGATGAATTTGAATTAGCGAAAGTCACTCCAATCGATTCTATTCATATTCAACCCAAACGCGTTAAAGAAAGTTTAGTGCATTTTGAATGTGAAATGGTTCATCATTATTTTATCGAAAATCATCAAAATGGAGGAGCTTGCATTATCATAGGTAAAATCATTACCATGCATATTGACGATTCTATTCTGATGGAAAATTACAGAATTAATCTTGAAGCGTATAAACCTGTAGCACGTTTAGCAGGTTCCAATTATTCTAAATTGGGAGAAATTTTCTCTATCAAAAGATAAAATGAATATGGAAAAATTAGAAATTAATTGTGCGATGCAAATTCAAAAACCAACACATGAAGTTTTTGAAGCAATTGTTAATCCCGAAAAAATGTCCAATTATTTCATTTCTCAAAGTTCAGGAATCATGGAAGAAGGCAAAAATCTAATTTGGAAATTTCCCGAATTCGATTTCGAATTTCCAATCAAAGTTCAAAAAGTAGAAACAAATAAATACATTTCTTTTTATTGGGAAAATTCAGGAAAAGATTTATTAGTAGAAATCACACTTTCAGAAAAAGAAAATAATTCGACTTTAGTTTCTATTTCCGAAAAAAGCATGGAAAATAATGAAGTAGGTTTAAAATGGCTTTCCGGGAATTCATTTGGTTGGTCCAACTTTTTAGCTTGCCTAAAAGCGTATCTTGAATACAACATCAATTTGCGTAAAGGCGCATTTTATTTCATTAAAAAATAAAAAAAAA
>MGWJ01000018.1:0-4107 GCA_001800945.1 Flavobacteria bacterium RIFCSPLOWO2_12_FULL_31_7 | reverse complement strand
ATTTCATGAAAAAGTAAAAAAAAAAGAAACACCGATTTAAGAGATTTTAAAGATTACTCTAATTTCTCCAATCTGTGTTCCAAAAAATAAACAATAAAAATTCGCGGTTATCAGCGCTTTGCAAAGCAAATCCGTTTTATCCGCGTACCAAAATAAAAATATGAAAATAGCAGTAATTGGTGGTGGTCCTGGCGGACTATATTTTTCAATATTAACTAAAAAAGCCATGCCGCATTGTCAAATCGATGTGTATGAGCGTAACAAACCAGAAGACAGTTTCGGATTCGGAGTGGTTTTTTCTGATGAAACTTTAGGCGAATTCTTAAAACGCGATATGCAATCTTATGAGCTAATTCGAAGTGAGTTTGCTTATTGGGATGATATTATTATAGCCAGAGATGGCGAAGAAGTGAGTATCGCAGGAAATGGGTTTTGTGGTTGTTCCAGAAAAACATTACTAAAATTGTTGCATCAAAGATGTCGTGAAGAAGGTGTGAATTTGCATTTTGAATCGGAAATTCCTGATGAATCTGAGTTTGCAGACTGCGATATCATTTTAGCTTCAGACGGTATTGGAAGCGGAATCCGTACGAAATACGAAAAAGAATTCGGCACCAAAATCGTAATGAAACAAAACCGTTTTGTTTGGTTAGGTTCTACAAAACCATTGGATGCTTTTACCTATTTTTTCAGAAATACGGAACACGGCTTAATAGTGGCACATTCCTATCAATATCAAGAAGGAATGAGTACGTGGATTTTCGAATGTTCCGATGAAACTTGGCAAAAATTCAATTTTGAAGTTACTAATGAAGAAGATACGATTGCTAAGATTTCTAAAATTTTCGCAGTTGAATTAGATGGTCATCCGCTAATTTCTAATAAATCTCACTGGCGTCAATTTCCTCATGTAACTAACGAAAATTGGTGTCATAAAAATATTGTTTTACTTGGTGATGCCAAAGCTACAGCGCATTATTCTATAGGCTCAGGAACGAAATTAGCCATGGACTCGGCAATTGGTTTGTCGGATGCTGTAATCGCTAATCCAACTGATGTACAAGCTGCTTTCCAACAATATGATAAGTCAAGAAGAAATACGGTTGAAATGATTCAATACGCGGCATTAGTGTCGTTAGATTGGTTCGAAAATATGAATCGCCACAACCAACATCCGTTTTATCAATTTGCTTTCGGATGTATGACGCGTGCGAAAAAAGTAACTTTCGAAAACTTACGCTTACGCGATAAATCCTTTACAGATAAAGTTTTAGAAGAATTCAATGGCAATAATAATGTCAATGACAAAAATCAATCGGCAGCTTTTTCAACTTTTAAATTAAGAAATTTAGAATTACAAAACCGAATCGTAATGTCGCCAATGGGACAATATTTGGCAGAAAATGGCATAGTTAACGATTGGCATTTCCAACATTATACTTCGAGAGCAGTTGGTGGTTTAGGGTTAATTTTAACCGAAATGACCGCTGTTTCAGAAACGGGAAGAATTACCGAAGGTTGTGCCGGAATTTACACAGAAAATCAAATAGCTGAATGGAAACGAATCAACGATTTCATTCATCAACATACACCAACAAAAATCGGAATCCAATTAGGACATTCAGGAAGAAAAGGTGCAACAAAAAAACCTTGGGAAGAAACTTTTACAGGAACGAGTTGGGAATTACTTTCTGCTTCTGCGATTCCTTTTAATGAAACTTCAAATACGCCAAAAGAAATGACTTTAGCTGATATGGATTTGATAGCTTCTCAATTTGTTCAAGCCACAAAAAATGCTGATGAAGCCGGATTTGATATGATTGAATTACAAGCGCATCACGGCTTTTTATTAGCTTCTTTCTTGTCGCCATTAACAAATACTAGAACAGATGAATTTGGCGGAAGCATCCAAAACCGATTAAAATTTCCTTTACGAGTTTTCAATGAAATGCGAAATGTATTTCCAAAAGATAAACCCATGTCGGTTCGAATTTCAGCAACTGATTGGGCAGAAAACGGAATTTCTGAGGCAGATGTTTTTACAATTGCAACGGCTTTCAAAAATGCAGGTGCCGATATTATCAATGTTTCAACCGGAAATACAGTGGCGAATCAGAAACCTCAAACGGGAAGAATGTGGCAAACGCCTTTTTCTGATGCGGTAAGAAATACGGTTCAAATTCCAACCATTACAACAGGTTATATTCAAGATATTGATCAAATTAATACGATAATTTTAAACGGTCGTGCCGATTTAGTTTCACTAGGAAGACCATTATTATTAGATGCGAATTTTGTTCGAAATGCTCAAGCCTACGAACAATTTCAAGCAACTGATATTCCAAATCAATACAAGATGGGAATTTCGCATTTGTATCCATTCAAAGCTTCGGAAAGAAAACAAACTGAAGGCATGAAAAGAGCTTTAAAACCGAAGAGTAATAAGAAATAATTTGTATACTGTAAACTGTATATTGTAAAGTGAATTCAATATACAGTTTACGATTTACAATATACAATCAAAAATGAAACATTACGAAGACAATTTCGCACACATAAATTTACCTAATCTAGACTTACAACCAGATTATACTTTTTTAGATTTGCCACAATTCAATCGAACAGAAATGCTCAATTGTGTGGAAAAATTACTCGATAATCATATCGCTGAAGGTCGTGGAAATAACATTTGCATCCGAACTTTTGAAGAAACATGGACGTATCAAGATTTGTATGAAAAAGCGAATCAAATCGCACACGTTTTAGTGGACGATTTAGGTTTGAAATCGGGAAACCGAGTATTAATTCGTTCCGCCAATAATCCAATGATGGTGGCCTGTTGGTTCGCTGTGCTAAAAGCGGGCGGAATTGTAGTCGCAACTATGCCTTTACTACGTTCCAAAGAATTAACAACAATTATCGATTGTGCCGAAATTACTCACGCGTTTTGTGATAGCGATTTAGCTGAAGAAATGAATTTGGTGAAATCTGATTTTCTAAAAAAAGTGAGTTTTTATAGAAATAGTGACTTGGAAACATTAATGGAATCGAAACCCAAAACGTTTCAAAATTATCATTCCAAGTCAGATTCTGTAGCCCTAATTGGTTTCACATCAGGAACAACTGGTTTGCCAAAAATGACCGCACATTATCATAAAGATATTTTAAATATTTGCGAAGCATTCCCTCCGTATGCACTGCAACCAAAAGTTTCTGATGTTTTTATTGGAAGTCCACCACTTGGATTTACATTCGGTTTAGGCGGTTTGGTTTTGTTTCCGATGTATTTTGGTGCTTCCACATTTTTAATCGAAAAACCAAGTCCAGATTTGTTATTAAAAGCGATTCAAGAGTATAAAGTTACCATTTGTTTTACTGCACCAACCGCTTGGCGAATCATCACTACAAAAGTCAACGAATATAATATTTCGAGTTTGAGAAAATGCGTTTCAGCTGGTGAAACCTTACCATTAAAAGTTTGGCAAGATTGGTACGATGCGACGGGTTTAAAAATTATTGACGGAATTGGTGCTACAGAAATGCTTCATATTTTCATTTCATCCAATGAAGAAAACATGAAACCGGGCGCAACAGGTTTAGCCATTACAGGTTACGAAGCTAAAATTATCGATGCCAACGGAAATGAAATGCCAAGAAACGAGGCTGGAAGACTTGCGGTTCGTGGAATTACTGGTTGTAAATATCTAAATCGAGAAGACAAACAACGCGAATATGTAGAAAATGGTTGGAATCTCACAGGTGATATTTTCCGTCAAGATGAAGCAGGTTATTTTTATTTTGTAGCGCGTGGCGATGATATGATTATTTCTTCTGGTTATAATATTGCAGCAATTGAAGTAGAATCCGTACTTTTAACTCACGAAGCTATTTTAGAATGTGCCGTTGTGGGTTTACCCGATGAAGAACGCGGGATGTTAGTTTGTGCCCATATCGTATTAAAAGAACAACATTTGGAAGGTGACGACTTAAAAATCCATATTCAAAATTGGTTTAAAAGTACGGCGGCTCCATATAAATACCCTAGAATTATTAACTTTGTGGAGAGTTTGCCTAAAACAGAAACAGGTAAAATTCAACGCTTTAAAT
>MGWJ01000017.1:4282-16498 GCA_001800945.1 Flavobacteria bacterium RIFCSPLOWO2_12_FULL_31_7 | reverse complement strand
GTGGAGAATATCGGAGTCGAACCGATGGCCTCCTGCGTGCAAGGCAGGCGCTCTAGCCAGCTGAGCTAATCCCCCGTCTTTTAGTGTTCAGTTTACAGTTTCAGTAAACAGATTACTTTAACGGCTACTCAACCTCTAAAATTTCCTTTAAAACAAAATTTGTAGTCCCGCCCAGACTCGAACTGGGGACCCCTACATTATCAGTGTAGTACTCTAACCAGCTGAGCTACGAGACTCTGTTTTGTTTTATTGTATTATTTGAACTAACAGCAAGAGTAATTCCCCTTGTTTATATTATAATTGAAACCTAAATGACTATCTTTTTGTCTCTAGAAAGGAGGTGTTCCAGCCGCACCTTCCGGTACGGCTACCTTGTTACGACTTAGCCCTAGTTACCAGTTTTACCCTAGGCAGCTCCTTGCGGCGACCGACTTCAGGTACCCCCAGCTTCCATGGCTTGACGGGCGGTGTGTACAAGGCCCGGGAACGTATTCACCGGATCATGGCTGATATCCGATTACTAGCGATTCCAGCTTCACGGAGTCGAGTTGCAGACTCCGATCCGAACTGAGACCAGTTTTGAAGATTCGCTCCTTATCACTAAGTGGCTGCTCTCTGTACTGGCCATTGTAGCACGTGTGTGGCCCAAGGCGTAAGGGCCGTGATGATTTGACGTCATCCCCACCTTCCTCACAGTTTACACTGGCAGTCTCGTTAGAGTTCCCGACATGACTCGCTGGCAACTAACGACAGGGGTTGCGCTCGTTATAGGACTTAACCTGACACCTCACGGCACGAGCTGACGACAACCATGCAGCACCTTGAAAAACGTCCGAAGAAAAGTCTGTTTCCAAACCTGTCGTTTCCCATTTAAGCCTTGGTAAGGTTCCTCGCGTATCATCGAATTAAACCACATGCTCCACCGCTTGTGCGGGCCCCCGTCAATTCCTTTGAGTTTCATTCTTGCGAACGTACTCCCCAGGTGGGATACTTATCACTTTCGCTTAGCCACTCAGATTGCTCCGAACAGCTAGTATCCATCGTTTACGGCGTGGACTACCAGGGTATCTAATCCTGTTCGCTCCCCACGCTTTCGTCCATCAGCGTCAATATATTAGTAGTAACCTGCCTTCGCAATTGGTATTCCATGTAATCTCTAAGCATTTCACCGCTACACTACATATTCTAGTTACTTCCTAATAATTCAAGTTTAACAGTATCAATGGCCGTTCCATCGTTGAGCGATGGGCTTTCACCACTGACTTATTAAACCGCCTACGGACCCTTTAAACCCAATGATTCCGGATAACGCTTGCATCCTCCGTATTACCGCGGCTGCTGGCACGGAGTTAGCCGATGCTTATTCATACAGTACCGTCAAGTTCCCTCACGAGGGAGTGTTTCTTCCTGTATAAAAGCAGTTTACAATCCATAGGACCGTCTTCCTGCACGCGGCATGGCTGGATCAGGCTTGCGCCCATTGTCCAATATTCCTCACTGCTGCCTCCCGTAGGAGTCTGGTCCGTGTCTCAGTACCAGTGTGGGGGATCTCCCTCTCAGGACCCCTACCCATCATTGCCATGGTAAGCCGTTACCTTACCATCTAGCTAATGGGACGCATACTCATCTTTTACCGTTGGAACTTTAATAATCAAACCATGCGATTCGAAAATACTATGAGGTATTAATCCAAATTTCTCTGGGCTATCCCTCTGTAAAAGGTAGATTGTATACGCGTTACGCACCCGTGCGCCGGTCTCAAGGAAGCAAGCTTCCTCTACCCCTCGACTTGCATGTGTTAAGCCTGCCGCTAGCGTTCATCCTGAGCCAGGATCAAACTCTTCATCGTAGATTTTTTAAGATATCACTATCTAATTATTTTATCGACGATAATCATTTTGCTAGGTATTCAATTCTTTATAATACTCGAAAAAGATATTACTCTTATTCTTATATGCTGTCAATCCAATATGTCTATGAACTTGTCTTCTCTTATTTCTTATGCCTTCTCAGCGAGCATCGCTCTCTGTGTTAGCGGGTGCAAAAGTAGAACCTTTTTTTTAATTACCAAAACTTTTTGAAACTTTTTTTTGAGAAAATTTTCATCCCGTTTTTCGTAACCAATATGTTTAAGAACTCTCCCTCTTGCGGGGTGCAAAGATAACATCTTTATATTTTAATTTCCAAATCTTTTTTCATCTTTTTTTTTAAAAAATGTTTCCCGATTCGTTTTCATTATATAAAGAACATTGCCTTGATTGCGGGTGCAAAACTAGAACTTATTTTCGTAATTCCTAACATAAATATAATCTTTTTTTAATCTTTTTTCTTAGTTTTTGGTTTACAGTAAGTTACAAACATCGATTTTTTATACACTTGAACGACTCTTGGCGGTTTTTAGCCTTTTTAAACAGTTCTTAAAGATTTATTAAGCTTTTTAAAATGAAAAACTTTTTCCAATTACCCGATTTATCATCAATTTTAACCTTTAATTACCAGAAAAGATTCTTGTAAAACGAAAAAACTAGTCGTTGTAAAATTCGGCTTGTCGCTCCTTATAGATAATAGTGTTATAAAAATCCAATTGCTAGCCCTGATAGAAGCGGCATCCTTTTATTTAATTTCTCAAAAATTAAATAAAAGATATAGCGGAGAGCAGGAAATAGCTCCTGAAAAAATTACTCCTATATATATAATAGAAAAATCACTCCTATATATATAGTATAAAAAAACGGCTGACGTTATAAAACAGCAACCGAATATATTATGGTGAAAACTTTTATGATTGAAATTGAGTTAATTCCCTGCTTTAAGTTTTTCTCTATTTTTAATGGTCCAATTTAAAATCAACTCACTTTCTGAAATTGGTTTCTTGGCTTCTTGCTTCACCAGCTTACCTTCATCAAAGCATCGTTGCAAATAGGTTTCGATATAATAGTCTTCTGGAACCTCCATTGGATCATAAGTTTTCTTCAAATCTATATTAAAAACCTTGGCGGTATTGTTTGACCAAAAAGCTTTCCAACCGCTTTTATAATCTTTGATTAAATCGAAAGTAGTTTTCCCGGTTTGTCTATTGATTAGTTTTACCAAAATTTGTCCTTGTTTACGAGACAATTTTTTAAGTTTGGGTTCAAACTCATCATTTAAATACTTTTCTACTAATTTGAAATATTTCTTCTTTTCTTTCTGAGTTTTCAATTTTGCCATTGTATTATTAATCTGCGTTAACTTTTCCGCAGTTAATTTCGCATAAGGATATACCACTCGAACACGACGTTCTAACAACTTAATTTGTTCTCGTTCTTCTTTTGAAAGTTTGATTCGATTTTCATCAGTAATAGAAACTTCTTCAATGATTATTTCTCGAATAGTATCTGAATCTTGAATATACACAATAGTATCAGACACACCTGAGCCTTCACCTTCTTGAGCCGATGTAAATGCAAAACTGAATAAAAAAATTATAATTAAAAAAATGCGTGGCATACCTATATATATTAAAGTGTAAAATTATAAATTTAATTAGCAAGTTCAATGCCAATTTTTTATTTTAGCAAAAAAATATCAAATAAATGAAAAGTATATTAAAAGATAGCTCGATTGCATTTTTGGAAACTTATTTAAATAATGCATCGCCAACTGGATATGAAAGTGAAGGTCAGAAATTATGGATGGATTATTTGAAACCTTATGTTGACACCTTTATTACTGACAATTATGGAACTGCAGTTGGGGTGATTAATCCAGACGCGCCATTCAAGGTTGTAATTGAAGGACATAGTGACGAAATTTCATGGTATGTAAATTACATTACGGATGATGGTTTAATATATGTGATTAGAAATGGAGGAAGTGATCATCAGATTGCCCCATCAAAACGTGTAAACATTCATACCAAAAAAGGAATTGTACGTGGTGTTTTTGGATGGCCAGCTATTCATACAAGAGTGGCGGGAAAAGAAGAAACTGCGAAAATAGAAAACATTTTCATTGATTGCGGATGTAGTACTAAACAAGAAGTGGAAGATTTAGGTGTTCATGTGGGTTGTGTTATTACGTATCCTGATGGATTTGAAATTTTAAACGGAAACAAATTTGTTTGTCGCGCTATTGACAACAGAATGGGTGGGTTTATGATTGCAGAAGTAGCTAGACTTTTAAAAGAAAACCAAAAAACATTACCTTTTGGGTTATATATTGTTAATGCTGTACAGGAAGAAATTGGTTTACGTGGCGCAGAAATGATTACACAAAGCATCAAACCTAATATTGCGATAGTTACAGATGTGACTCACGATACTACTACACCAATGATTGATAAAAAAATTCAGGGTGATTTAAAAATGGGAAAAGGTCCAGTTATTGCTTATGCTCCAGCAGTTCAAAACAAATTGAGAGATTTGATTACAGATACGGCTGAAGAAAAGAAAATTCCATTTCAAAGAAGTGCTTGTTCAAGAGTGACAGGAACAGACACGGATGCTTTTGCTTACAGTAATGGTGGTGTGCCTAGTGCTTTAATTTCGTTACCGCTACGTTATATGCACACTACTGTGGAAATGGTTCATAGAGAAGACGTAGAAAATGTCATCCAATTGATTTATGAAACGTTATTGAAATTGGAAAACAATCATGATTTTTCATATTTTAGATAATGAATAAGATAACCTTATCACTATTATTTTTAATTCTTGCTGTTAAAGGTTTTTCTAATGAAAACATTCAGAAAGTATTTAAAGCTAAAAAAAACAGTGATAAGGTTTCTTTTTTTAGAAGCTTAAGTAACGAAGAAAAAGCAGATGACATCTACTTTTTTAAAGCCGAATTTTCTACATTAGTCAAACAAAACTTAACTAATTACGTTGTAAAGAAGCCATTTCTTTTCGCCTTAGGCTTAATTGATCAGATACAAAATCAGAATTTAGAAGCTATTTCTAAATTTAACGAACTTCTTAACTTCAAAAACTATAATTTATCGAAAAGAGAAACTATGGATATTTATGTAGCCTTGCAAGAATGCTACTTAAAACTCAACTTATATTCCAAAGTTTTCGATATCAATAAAAAGATAAATACTTTAATTGCAAACGGAGTAGATTACCCTTTATGGAGTTATAACATCCAAAGTCGTTTGTATTTGCAGTTGCAGCAATTTGACAAAGCCATTTCGCAGCTGAAAAGTGAAATTACTTTATTGTATAAAAATCCGAAACGAGATTCTTTAATTATTCCTTCCGCTTATAATGACTTAGGATATTATTATCATTTAAAAAAAGATTACAAGAATGCCTTATCTTATTATAACAAAGCCATTCAAACCGCAACAAAAAGTTTAAAACCCACAAATCCTTTTGCTTATAAAAGTATTTTATTAAGTTCGAAAAGTAACATCGCTAATTTACATTTAGACAGAAATGAATTCAAGAAAACTATTTCGGTAATAAATGAAGATATCTTACCAAAAATTGAAAACAAAAACACACCTATATATATACAAAGCTATTTAATGCTTGGCGAAGCATATTTAAAAACAAACAAACTCAAAGAAACCAAAGACATAATTGAAATCTTAGAACAGATTTGTTGCTTCAATGAAGTAAAACTAAAAATTCAATTATTAGAATTACAATCTAGTTATTATGAGAAGAAAGAAGACTTTAAAGCTTCTTTGAAATATACTTCGGAAATTAAACACTTAAAAGATTCATTGCTTTCTGTTCAAAATTTAAACCTATTAAAAAGTACCGAATTAAATTACTTTATTGAAAATAAGGAAAAAGAAGTCACTGCAAAGAATCAAATCATTGAAGAAAAAGAGAAAACAAATTTAATCATCATTATTATTGGATTAATTGCTTTGCTAACCATAAGCTTTTTTGCTTTTCAAAACAACAGAAGAAAACGTCTTGAAATTGAAAAAATGAACACGTCTATTTCTAAAAAGAATGAAGAAATTAAAATCTCATTACACGAAAAAGAATTGCTTTTAAAAGAAATTCATCATCGTGTTAAAAACAATTTACAAATCATTTCAGGAATTTTGAGTTTGCAAAACAATAGTATTTCTGATGAAAAGGCCAAACAAATCTTGATTGACGGTCAAGATAGAATCCAAAGTATTGCTTTACTTCACAAAACCATGTATCAAAATGATAATTTTAATATGGTGAATTTTCAAAACTACTGCAACGAACTGATTACTTATATTAAGCAAGCCAATGTTACCATAAATAAAAACATTACTATTCATCAAGATATAGAAAATGTTCCATTTAATATTGATACTGCAATTCCATTGAGTTTGATCATCAATGAAATTATTACTAATTGTTACAAACACGCTTTTGAAAATAAAACAGAAGGAAGCATTTCTATTTCAATAAAAAAACAAAACGATGGTTGTTACAAACTAATCATTGAAGATAATGGAAACGGTTTACCCGAAAATTTTAATAGTTTTGAAAACTCAAAAAGTGTTGGATTCGATTTAATTCACGGACTTTGTCAGCAAATTGATGGCGAACTTATCATTACAAATAACCACGGAACTAAAATAACAATGCAATTTAAAGAACAAAAATGACACCAACTCCTTTAAAAATTTTAGTTGTAGAAGATGAATACATCACACAAAAAACCATTTGTAATTATTTAACCGAAATTGGTTACGAGGTTGTAACTGCTGTAATGAACGCAAATAATGCTATTGAAATTCTAAATACAAAAAATGTAGACTTTGCAATTTTAGACATTAATATAAAAGGAGAAAAAAACGGCATTTGGTTAGGAAATTATATTTCGGAAAATTTTACCCTTCCACATTTATACTTAACCGCTTATTCTGATACAGAAACCATAAAAAAAGCATTAGAAACCAAACCTTTTGGCTATTTAGTAAAACCATTTCAAAAGCATGATTTATTTACTTCTATTGAAATTGCGATTTTAAACTTTACGAAAAATCAAACCTCAAAAGAAAAACACATTTTGGTTAAACACAACGAAGTGTACACGAAGATAAATTTCGATACCATTCTTTTTATAGAAAGTGATAAAAACTATTTGATTCTGAATTGCGAAGATGAAAGCTATCGTTACCGGTCAACAATAACGGATTTTGAAAATTTAATGCCTAATTATTTCATTAAAACTCATAAAAGATTTATTATTAATTGTCAAAAAGTAAAAGAATTTTCGACTAATTTAATTTTGATAAACGACTTTAAAATCCCTATCTCCAAAACATTTAAAGAATTGGTAATTAATAAATTGCAAGAGTAAAAGCTTTCGTCCCTAAAAAAATTACTTACTTCCCTGTTTTTTTCACACTTCTAATTTATTTCAGATTTTCGTAGATAAATTAACTACAAAATCATGAAAAAACTATTATTTATCTTACTTCTATTGCCTTTAATAACTGAGGCTCAAGTAGGTATCAACACCACTACACCAGATGCCAGCTCTATGTTAGACATCAATGCAACCGATAAAGGTTTATTAATTCCAAGAGTTTCCATTCCAAACTTCAATGCAGCTGCACCCATAACTGCACCAGCCACAAGTTTATTGGTTTACAACACAAATACGACAACCGGAGCAGGATTTTATTATTGGGACGGCACAAAATGGACACCTTTTACGGGCGGAACTAGTCATTGGACCAAAGTTGGAAATGACATTTACAATAACAATTCCGCAAATGTAGGTGTTGGAACCACTACTCCAACTACAAAATTTCATGTAGAAAATATTGGTGTTCCAGGTTCATTGCTAAATCAAAATTTTGAAACCAATGCCATTACTCCATTAACAACAGGTGGAAGTGCAAACTGGGCAACACAATCTTCTGTAAAATACGCTGGCACGTATGCCGCAAAATCAGGAACTATTACTGATAGTCAAACGACACAGATGTCGCACACAATTGTAATTCCAGCAGGTGGAGCAACATTAAGTTTTTTTTACAGTGTAAGTAGTGAAAGTGGATATGATTATTTACGTTTTTATATTGATGGCGTACAACAAAATCAATGGTCTGGCGCTATTGGATGGACACAACAATCCTATATTTTAGCAGCAGGTTCAAGAACTTTACGTTGGGAATATACCAAAGATGCTTCTTCTAGCGTTGGAACTGATGCTGCTTATATTGACAATATTTCAATTGCAACTGCGGCACCAGCAGCCATGCGTATTGTAGATGTAAATCAATCTTTAGGAAAAGTACTTACATCAGACGCAACAGGTAATGCTTCTTGGCAATCAATCACAAATAGCAGTATTTCAGATATTCCAATTATGGCTACAGTTCAAGGAATGGTAATTCCGATTTGTAACGCCGTAACTGTTGGTACAACTGGAAGTTTTAGCACTACTATTAAAGGAGTACCAACCACAGTAAGTTGGGAAGTTTTGGCTAGACAACAAAAAAGTGGTTCACAATTAGTTAGTGGTAACCAATTAGCCCAAGCAGAAGTTTTAGCAGAAAGATTACAAGTTCGTTATAATTTTAGTCCTCAATTACCTTTCAATCCAAATGGATTTATTTTTAGTGCGAATAACAATAGTGGTCATCCAGATGTTTTTGTATTGAATTATGCTAACAAATCACAATCATCTGTAACAATTAATATTGCTAGAGTTGAAAGATTTGCGGAACAATCAGGAGCTAATTGTTGGACAGGTCAATTTTACTTTGATGCGTTTATTACAAATTAAGCAAAAAAAGAGTTAGAATATGTTGATAAAAAGCCAGGCAATGCTTGGCTTTATTATTTGATTAAACGTAAATTGGCCCAATAAAAAATAAAAAATGATAGCACAACAAAATCAATCCATTGCTTTTAAATGGTTTGAAGCATTTAATCTTCATAATTTAGAACAATTATTAAGTTTGTACGATGATTCGGCAGAGCATTTTAGTCCGAAACTAAAAATTAGAAAACCAGAAACTAATGGTTTGATAAAAGGTAAAAACGAATTACGTATTTGGTGGCAAGATGCTTTTGACAGATTACCAACTTTACATTACAAAGTAACTTCTTTGACTGCAAATAGCGACAGAGTATTTATGGAATACATCCGCCAAGTGGAAAATGAGGAAGATATGCTTGTGGCGGAAGTTTTAGAAATTAAAGATGGGAAAATTATTTTTTCTAGAGTGTATCATGGATAAATAAAAAACACTAAAGGTTCAACCTAACAAAAATTGCAAAAAAAATCCCGACTTTCATCGGGATTTTCAATTTATTAAAATCTAAATTTTATTTTCCTAGCATTCCTGCTTTTAAATCGTCATCAGCTGGTTTGTTACCTAACCAAATTCCGAATAAAGCTTTTTTGAAATCTAAACCATCGATGTTCCCTTTTTTAGTTCCATTTTTATAAACTGTAACTCCATCACCTGGAACATAAACGATGATAAAAATATCTTTTTTGTTTATTTTCTCTTTGAAGAAACCTTTGAATTTATCGATTTTTGCTTTTAACGGCGCCGTTTTCTTTCCTGTTGAATTTTCAAAACCTTCATTAATCGCAGAAACCATTTTTTCAGAAGTAATTAAACCTGAAACAATATTCAATTTAATTGCCATTGCTTCATTGGCAGCAGAAATAGCATTCCCATCAGTAGATTTTTTTGTCACATATAGTGAACCTACATACATGTCCATAAACATTTTTTCACGAACTCCTGCTCCATTCAATGTTAAGTTTTGACCTTCAACTGCTAATTTAGCATCGACTTTTACATCGCCAACTGTTTTCTGAGCTGAAGCGAAAATTGCTGTGAAAGCAATAAATAAGGTAAGAATTTGTTTTTTCATAATAGTATATTAATTGTTTAGGTATCGCTAAGTTAATTCTTTTTTTTTCTTTCTACTAATTAATTTAAATTTTAGATGTTCGAATTTTCTATTTTTAACTGACTTTTTCTTTCATTCCTGATTTTAATTGAAAAATAAATGCATTTAATTCAAATCCTAACAAAACCAAAATACAGTTCAGCCATACATAAAACATCATTACAAGAAGTGTACCAATTGAACCATACAACTCGTTATATCTTGCAAACTTTTCCACATAAACACCAAACACATAAGAAGTTAGCACAAATAAAACAGTAGTAGTAACCGAACCAAAACTGATAAATGAAATGTGTTTACTTTCCTTCGTTCCGAATTTATAGAGCGTGGATGTGATAAATAGTATCATTAAAAACACAAATAAATATCGTAACGATTCTATCAATGGAATTTTAGAGACATAACCACTTTGCGTTTCAATTTTATGAATGACAACCGTTACAAAAATCAGAGTAGCCACAGTTAGTAATAGCAAAAACGCCATTATTAACGACAAAGCAATCGCTACAGCATATTGATGAATGTATCCTCTTTTCTCACTAATATTTTTAGACATTTCAAAACCGTCAAGCAAAGCATTGATTCCATTGGACATTAAAAAAATGGATAATAAAAATCCTGAGGAAAGTAAGCCGTTATAACTGTTGTTTAAAATATCTTTTAAAATGGCTTCAATAGCATCGTATGTATTGGGCGGAACACTTTGAGAAACAAAAATTAGAAAATCATTTTGAAAATTATCTAACGGAATAAATGGTATTAAATTCAACAGAAATAGAGCAAAAGGGAACAAAGCCATAAAAAAACTAAAGGCAATGGCGCTCGCTCGGTGTGTTACATTTCCGGAAATGATACCTGAAAGATACAATTTCATAATATCATACAAAGAACTACCTTGCAAACTCGGAAATTGAATTTGCTGAAGTAAGGCAATTAATTGTTTAATTACAGGTAACTTTTTTATGGTTTCTTTATTGATATTCATATTTTATAAGCCACGAAGGCACTAAGACGCAAAGATTTGTTTTAAAATGAACTTAATTTTAGACTTATTTATATCGCTTTTAAACTCAAATCCATATTATAAACCGAATGTGTTAACGCACCAGATGAAATAAAATCCACTCCACATAAAGCGTACTCTCTAATTGTTTTTTCGTTGATATTTCCTGAAGATTCTGTTAAACATTGGTCACCAATAATTTGAACTGCTTTCTTAGTCGTTTCAAAATCGAAATTATCTAATAAGATTCTATAGACGCCACCAGCTGCCAAAATTTCTTCTACTTCTGCTATATTTCTTGCTTCAACAATTATTTTTAAATCTTTGTTATTTTCTTTTAAATAGGCTTTCGTTTTAGCTATTGAAGCCGAAATTCCTCCAGCAAAATCATTATGATTGTCTTTCAACATAATCATATCGTACAAAGCGAATCGGTGATTTTCTCCACCACCAATTTTCACAGCCCATTTTTCACAAGCTCTGAAATTTGGAGTAGTTTTACGCGTATCTAAAATTTTTGCACCTGTTCCTTCAATTAATTTTACGTAGCTTTTTGTTTTTGTAGCGATAGCACTCATTCGTTGCATGCTGTTTAACACCAAACGTTCTGCTTTTAATATCGATTGTGAACTTCCGTGCACGTGAAAAACCACATCTCCATATTTTACTTCCGTTCCATCTTCAATAAAAGTTTCTACTTTCATGTTGGCATCCACATAATTGAAAACCATTTTCGCAAATTCAACTCCGGCAATAATTCCAGAATCTTTTACTAAAAGTTTCGCACTTCCTTGAGCCGAAGCTGGAATACAAGCTAATGAACTGTGATCACCATCGCCAACATCTTCTCTGATGGCATTGGAAATAATTAAATTTAATTCGTTTTGAAATTGTTGTTCTGTTATCATACTTTTTGTTTTTGCCACGAAGGCACTAAAATTTTTTTATATAATTTTATGTAATTGACAAATTGAACAATTGGCTAATTACACCTCATCCGTTGTAAACGATTGTTGCATTTTTTTCTTATAAGGTCGGATAATTAAACGTGCTTCTCTATCGAAGCGAATGTAATTGTACACCCAATTTAAGAAAACTACAGCTTTATTTTTAAATCCGATTAAGGAAATCAAATGGATAAACATCCAAACAAACCAAGCAAAAACCCCATGAAAATGAAATTTTGGCAAATCAACAACGGCTTTGTTTCTTCCGATAGTGGCCATCGAACCTTTATCTTTATATTCAAACGCTTTTAAGGGTTTATTATTTTGTAAATTAACTAAATTTTCGGCTAATAAACTACCTTGTTGCATGGCAGGTTGTGCCATTTGCGGGTGTCCTTTT
>MGWJ01000017.1:0-4263 GCA_001800945.1 Flavobacteria bacterium RIFCSPLOWO2_12_FULL_31_7 | reverse complement strand
TGGATATTTTTCTGTTTCCATTAGGCAAATATCGCCAATAGCGAAAACATTCTCATACCCTTTTACTTTATTATGAGCATCGACTTTAATTCTATCGATTCTTTCAAAGATAGCCTCTTTATTTAATCCACTTATCAATTTTCCTGCTACTCCAGCTGTCCAGATTACGGTTGAAGAATGAAATTCTAAATTGGTATTTGTAGTAACCACAAAACCATCATAACCCATCACACGTAAATTTCGATGCACTACTACACCTAAATTCTTTAAAAAATTCTCAGCTGCTAAGGAAGATTTCTCGGTCATACTGTCCAAAAGTCTATCGCTACTTTGTATCAAATGAATTTGCATCTTCTTGATATCTAAATCTGGATAATCTTTTGGCAAAACGGCTTTTTTCATTTCAGCCAAAGCACCTGCCAATTCTACACCAGTTGGTCCGCCACCGACTAAGACGAAATTTATTAAGCTTTCGCGTTCCGCTTCATCATCTGATAAAAGAGCGGCTTCAAAACTTTCTAAAATTAAACTTCTAATATTTAACGATTGTGGAATGGTTTTCATGGACATACTATTTCGTTCAATTTCTTTATTACCGAAATAATTTGTTTTCGTACCTGTAGCAATTACTAAATAATCATAATGTAAATCGCCAATATCAGCAATAATTCTGTTATTTGCTGCGTCAATTTCTTTCACATCACCTAAGCGAAAATAGAAATCTTTATATTCTTTTATGACTTTACGAATTGGGTAAGCAATAGAATCAGGTTCTAAACCTCCAGTTGCCACTTGATATAATAAAGGTTGGAAGGTATGATAATTATGTTTGTCCATCATTACCACTTGAAAATTTTTATGTCGCAATTTTTTAGCTAAAGATATTCCAGCAAAACCGCCACCTATAATTACAATTCTTTTTAAATCAGAATCTGGTATGTTCATTTTTGAAGTGTTTATTTACAAATTTAAGCTATATTTTAGTTTATTTGAACACCGATTGGAGAAATTTAAGAAATCTTTATATTCTTTGAACTAATTAATTTTCAACTTGGCTCTTTTTACTTTTTACTTGATTCTTTTTACTTTTTACTTGGCTCTTTTCTAAACTCTTTTCACTTTATTTAACAATCTTTGTAACAAAATCCAAAATACGACTACTTATCGTATATGAAATCTGAATCGGAAGAAAGTTTCGTTAAACAATTAAAGGCTAATCAGAATATTGTCCACAAAATATGTAGGCTATATACTTCTGATCAAGACTCGCATAATGATTTGTTTCAGGAAATTACCATTCAGTTATGGAAAGCTTTCCCGAAATTTAGAGGCGAATCGAAATTTACAACTTGGGCGTATCGCGTTGGGTTGAATACCGCTATTACTTTATATCGAAAGAAAAAAAGAAGTATTGAAACGACTCCTTTTGATACAGAATTTCACAGAATCAAAACTGACGAATACAATTTTGAAGAAGAAGAACAATTAAAATTAATGTACAAAGCCATTGCCGAGTTGAATGACATTGACAAAGCTTTGATATTTTTATATTTAGAAGATAAAGATTACACTGAGATTTCAGAAACACTGGGAATTAGTGAAGTGAATGCGCGAGTGAAAATGAATAGAATTAAAGGGAAACTTAAAAAAATATTAAATCCGTAACCTATGGATGAATTAGAATTATTAAAAAAAGACTGGAAGAAAAACGATGCGCAATTTAAGCAAGTTTCTGAAAATGAAATTTATGGTATGTTGCACAAAAGTTCGTCTTCTATCGTAAAATGGATATTTATTATTAGTATAGTTGAATTTTTAGTCTTACGATTATTGGATGTATCAATGTTTTTTGACGAAAATTTCAAAAACAAATTGAAACAAATTCATATTTTTGAGTGTTTAGAAATAATTACAATTATAAATATCATTGTATTGGGTTGTTTTATATTTTTATTTTACAAAAACATAAAACAAATAAGCGCCACTTCATCTGTAAATGATTTAATGAAAGACATCATTAAGACTAGAAAAACAGTAAAATATTATGTTTTATACAACTTAATTATAGCTGGAATAATTGGTGTGATTGTATTTTATTTCCAAAGTAAATATGATTCTAATTTAAGTATGCTTTTAAATAAATATGAATACATTTTTATAATTTGTGGAGCACTTTTAGTCTTATTTTTAGTTTTTATATTCTATCTATTCTATAAATTACTTTATGGTATCTTACTGAGAAGATTAAAACGCAATTACAACGAATTACAGAAAATAGAGTATTAAAAAAATCCCGATTTGAATTTTACAAATCGGGATTTTTTTAATATTTCCATTGACGCTCTTTGTCAAATTTAGCTTCTTCTTCTAATATTTCTTGCGGAATTACTTTTAAAAATGAAGCATGTTGTTCAATTGCGTATTCTATTTGTTCTACAATTTTTTCAACAGAATCATTTTCGTAATCAATTTCTAATGGTGGTTTAATTTCCATAGACTGTAAAATTCCTTTTTTCTTTACGAACAATCCTTTTCTGTCAAACGATCTTCTGAAACCATCAATTACAATAGGAACTACAATAGGTTTATGTTGTTTAATGATATGTGCCGTTCCTTTACGAACTGGTTTAAACGAACGCGTTGTACCTTGTGGAAAGGTTATTACCCAACCATCTTCTAATGCAATTTTGATATTTTCTGTATCATTCGGATTGACTTCTCGTTGCACATCTTTACCTTCTGCACGCCAAGTTCTTTCTACGGTAATCGCACCAATGTAAGCTAAAATTCTTGGTAACAAACCTTCCGTCATAGTTTCTTTAGCCGCCACATAATAGATATTAAGTTTTGGTTCCCACAGGTAAAAAACATTTTTTATATTGTCTTCTCTACCTTTTAATGCCGCATTAAATACATGAAACATGGCGGTTACATCTGCAAAATACGTTTGGTGATTCGAAATAAATAGTACATTCTTATCTGGTAAACTTCTGATAATTTCAGAACCATCAATTTGTAAATTATTGAAACTTCTGTATCGACTATGTGTAATCGCACCAAAAATACGAATCAACCATTTTTTGATGAATAATATATGTCCGAATGGATTTCTTTTAAATAATCCCATAAGTTTAATGTTTGATAAAGGGTTGCAAATTTAGCAATTTTATACTATTTGACTGCATTTTTAAACAACTCTTTTAATTCACTGAGCATCATAGCAGTAGCACCCCAAACCACATATTTTTCTACTTGAAAAGCAGGAACATCAATATTTGATGCGTAAGAAGTTGTCATTTTTGTTTGTACAATAATTTCGTCATTAAGTAATTGATGAATAGGCAATTCCAACACGCGCTTCACCTCATCTGGATTTGGAGTGAACTGTAAATTCTCATTTGAAAAGCCTAAATAAGGTGTAACCAGAAAATTACTTGGTGGAATATAGATTTCACTACATTGTCGGATGACCTCAACTTTATGCATTTGTACTCCTACTTCTTCTTCAGTTTCTCTTAGCGCTGTATATTCTAAAGTTACATCTTCTAATTCTTCTTTCCCTCCAGGAAAACCAATTTGCGAAGAATGCACACCTGGATAGGTATTTCGAACAATTAAAGCCAAATGTGCCAAATCGTTTTTCGGGTACACCAACATTAAAACCGCTGCATTTCTTGGTTTTTTTTCGGTATACGATTTATCCTTAAGATAAGTTATTCGTTCCAAAGGTGCCATTTTTATGTGCGCATCTGTGGCTAACAACTTTTCTTTCTTTAAATTTGCAATATTATTTATGAAGTGATTGAAATCCATTATTTTAAATTCTAATTCATAAAGTTACAAAAATATTCACAAAAATGTATAGTAAAGCCGACGCGCAATTAATAAAAAAAGAATTTTGGTCTACTTTCGGAAACGAATATCCAAGAAAGTGGTTATTGTATAACACTAAGATTAAAGATGTTACGTTTAAATTTAATATCGATAATAAGAAAGCTTATGTGATGTTAGATATTGAGCCCAAAGACGAAAATAAACGAAAAATTTATTTTGAAAAAGTCGAATCCTTAAAAGAAATTTTGGTAGAAGAATTTTTACCAGATGTAATTTTTGACCGAGATCATTATTTAGAAAATGGTAAAATTATTAGTCGTGTTTGGGTGGAAATGACAGATGTAAGTTTAAACCGAAAAACCGATTGGGAAACGATTTTCAATTTCTTTTATTATAAAATGGATGCTTTTGAACGTTTCTTTTATGAGC
>MGWJ01000016.1 GCA_001800945.1 Flavobacteria bacterium RIFCSPLOWO2_12_FULL_31_7 | reverse complement strand
AGAAATTATTGATGCCAGAACTTCTGATGCTATCGCTTTAGCTTTACGATTTAACGCGCCAATTTTTACCTATAAAAACATTTTGGATAAAGCAGGAGTGTTTTTAAATTTAAATACTCAAGAAGGTAATCCTGAAGATACCAATAACGATAACATTCTAACAGAACCAGAAACTTTTGGTGATGATGCTGACGATGCTCAAGGTACATATTCTAAATATAGCTTAGAATAATTACATAATTTACTTGACGAAGCCATTCAAAACGAAGACTACGAAAAAGCAGCTATGATTAAAGAAGAAATCGATAAAAAAGAAAGTTAAGACTACAACAAACCAAACACGCAACCAACAACTAAAACTTGACTAATTAAAAGCTAATCAAATTATGAACATTAAACTAAAATTAACAATTGTAAGTTTTTTACAATTATTTGTTTGGGGTGCGTGGCTAACAACTCTTGCGAGTTATGGATTCGGATTTAAACAATGGTCTGGCGCCGAATTTGGAATTGTATTTTCAACTTTAGGATTGGGTTCTATCATTATGCCGCCCATTTCTGGAATTATCGCAGATAAATATTTAAATTTAGAGAAATTATACGGAATTCACCATATTTTGTATGGTATTATTTTACTTTTTTTACCCACAATTGATAGTCCATCTGCCTTCTTTTGGGTGTTATTAATCGGGATGATGTTTTATATGCCAACCTTATCGTTGTCAAATTCACTTTCTTATGCCGTTTTAAAAAAATATAACTTCAATGTAATTAAAGATTATCCGCCAATTCGAGTTTGGGGAACAATCGGTTTCATTGTGGCAATGTGGTGTACGAATTTGTTCAGTAATGTAAATCCGCCTTTTTCTTTCGGAATTGGAATTGGAAAAACTATTGCTTCAATCACTGGAATGCCAGTAGAATGTAACCAGTTTTATATTGCTTCATTTTTTGCTTTCATATTAGGAATTTTCTCTTTCACAATGCCAAAAATCGAACCTACAAAAGATGAAAGTGAAAACAAAACAATCTCGCAAATTTTTGGTTTAGATGCATTTAAATTGTTCAAACAATCTAAAATGGCTATGTTTTTTGTGTTTAGTATGTTTTTAGGTGCGGCTTTACAATTAACCAATATGTATGGCGAAACTTATATTCACGATTTTGGAAATATACCAAAATATGCAGGTACTTATGTAGTAAAGTCGGCAAATATTGTCTTGTCTATTTCTCAAATTTCTGAAACCATATTTATTTTAGCGATTCCGTTTTTCTTAAGACGTTATGGGATCAAAAAAGTAATGCTTTTCAGTTTAGTGGCATGGGTAATTCGTTTCGGATTTTTCGCCTATGGAGATCCAATTGGAAGTTTATGGATGATTATTATGTCGAATATCGTCTACGGATTAGCGTTCGATTTCTTTAATATTTCAGGTTCACTTTTCGTAGAAACAACTACCGATTCTAAAATTCGTTCTTCAGCACAAGGTTTATTCATGATGATGACCAATGGGTTTGGAGCAATTATTGGAAGTTTAGGAAGTGGATTTTTAATTGATAAATTTTTCACATTTAAATTCAATACAGAACAAAGTTTATTAAAGCATTTAGAGACTGATTCAAATAATGAAGTCTACAAGAAAATTACAAAAGAGATAACTATTACTGATGGAATTTTTGATAAAGATATTCTTTTAAAAGATTGGCATAACATCTGGTTAACTTTCGCAATTTATGCGTTAATTATAACGGTTGCTTTCGCGATTTTATTCAAGCACAAACACGATCCAAAAGACGTAGAATCATTTAATCACTAAAGAAAATGAAACAATACCACGATTTAGTAAAACATGTTTTAGAGAACGGTACTCAAAAAGGAGATAGAACCGGAACCGGTACTATTAGTGTTTTTGGTTACCAAATGCGTTTCGATTTAAGTGAAGGTTTTCCGATGGTAACAACTAAAAAGCTACATTTAAAATCGATTATTCACGAATTATTGTGGTTTTTAAAAGGTGATACTAATATTGCGTATTTACAAGAAAATGGTGTAAAAATTTGGGATGCTTGGGCAGATGAAAACGGAAACTTAGGTCCTGTTTATGGTCACCAATGGAGAAATTGGAATAGCGAAGAAATTGATCAAATTACAGAATTAATCGAAACCCTAAAAACCAATCCAAATAGTCGTAGGATGTTAATTTCGGCTTGGAATCCATCCGTTTTACCTGATACAACAGTTTCATTTTCAGAAAATGTAGCGAATGGAAAAGCTGCGTTGCCTCCATGTCATGCTTTCTTTCAATTTTATGTTTCTGAAGGAAAATTATCGTGTCAATTGTACCAACGTAGCGCCGATATTTTTTTAGGTGTGCCATTCAATATTGCTTCTTATGCCTTATTCACAATGATGATTGCTCAAGTTTGCGGATTGGAAGCTGGTGAGTTCATTCACACGTTTGGTGATGCACACATCTACAACAATCATATCGAACAAGTCAATTTACAATTGAGTAGAGAGCCAAGAAAATTACCAACTATGAAATTAAATCCGAATGTAAAAAACATTTTTGATTTCACATTTGACGATTTCACTTTAGAAGGCTACGAACCACACGATCACATTAAAGGAGCAGTTTCTGTATAAAAAAATTTATGAAGAAGTTTATTTTTACCGCAGTTTTATTTTTTAGCTTGTTTTCTTTTGGGCAATCTTCTAATGATAAAATTGTCTTTAAAGACTCTGATTTTAATGAAGTTGATTCTATTAATTATATTCATAAATACATAGTAAAAAAGTATTATGAGAATAAGGAAATTTACGATGTAGAGAAGTTTGTAAAAATAAATGAAAAGAATGTTTTAGAAGCTATATATCAAGTTAGAGATAAAAATAATTTTGTGCTAAATGGTGTTTGTAAAATTTTCAAAGAGAATAAAGTTCAAATTATTTCTAATTATATTAATAATAGACTAAATGGCGAGTACTTTGAGTATTATGAAGATGGAAAAATAAAAATTGAAGGAGAATACAAGATACAAAGAGATAAAGAAATTTTTTATTATAAAAACTATTGGGATTTAAATGGGAGGCAGATAATCAAAGATTATAACGGGCATTTTGAATATTTTCACGAAGGTAAAATTCTTATAGAAGGAGAAATTGTTAACGGTCTTATAAATGGGAAATGGGTTTCCAAAAATGAAGAATTTCCTAAATATGAATACAATTTTAATAATAATGAACTTGTTGATGGGATAATTTTTAAGTCTGATAATGTTAAAAGAAAAATTAAGAAAAATTAATCTGCATCACCTAAAAATGGACTGGAAAATTTTCAGAGAAATTTAAGAGATGGTATTCAAATAATGTTGAATAGAGCACATGTGTCACCTGGTAATTATAAAGTTATTGTGCGATTTGTTGTTTATGAAGATGGTTCAATTCAAGAAATTGAAGTAATTAAAAATGGAGAGCTTTATTTGGAATCAGATGTAAAAAATATTTTTAAAAAACTTGATTATTGGAATTCGGAAGTAGTTAACGGAGTTGAAATAAAGAAAAAATTAACGCAACCAATCATAATTGATTTAAATTAAAATATCCCATGCTAACACTAATCGCAGCAACATCAACAAACAACGCTTTAGGAAAAGACAACCAATTGGTTTGGCATTTACCAGACGATTTTAAGCGTTTCAAAACCTTAACTTCAGGGCATTTTATTATCATGGGAAGAAAAACGTTTGAAAGTTTTCCAAAACCTTTACCAAACAGAACACACGTAATTATTACGCGTCAAAAAGACTATCAGGTTCCTGATGGTTGTATAGTAGTGCCAAGTTTAGAAAAAGCCATTGCGTTTTGCCCGAAAGACGAAGAAGTTTATATTATTGGAGGTGGCGAAATTTATAAGCAGTCTATTGATATTGCTGATAAAGTAGAGCTAACTCGTGTGCATACCAGCGTGGAAGCAGATACGTTTTTCCCAGAAATCAATCCTGAAAAATGGAACATTATTTTCGAAGAGCATCATGAAAAAGATGAAAAACACGCTTTCGATTTTACTTTTCAAACTTTTATTAAGGCAAATCGTAAATCGTAATTCGTAAATTTAAATTACTTTTGTACAACAAATAAACAATCATGTCTGAAACCATAAAACCATATCAAAATTCTGAAGCCAGTAAGAAGGAGCAAGTTGCTCAAATGTTTGACAACATCTCAGGAAATTATGATGGATTAAATAAAATCATTTCATTAGGAACTGACGCTACTTGGAAAAAGAAGATTTTACAAATGGTACAACTTCAAAAGCCAAATTCTATCTTAGATATTGCAACTGGAACAGGTGATTTGGCCATATTGTTCGCAGAAACATCGGCTACAGAAATTATCGGTTTAGATATTTCTCAAGGAATGTTAGATATTGGTAAGAAAAAGATTGAAGCCAAAAACTTATCGTCTAAGATTCAAATGGTTTTAGGTGATGGAGAAAAAATTCCTTATTCAGATAATTATTTTGATGTAATTACAGTAGCTTACGGAGTTCGTAATTTTGAAAATTTAGAAATAGGATTGTCAGAAATTCTTCGTGTATTGAAGCCAAACGGTCTTTTTATTATACTAGAAACTTCAGTGCCAACTAAATTCCCTTTCAAACAAGGCTATTACGTGTACACTAATTTTATCATGCCAACTATCGGAAAATTATTCTCTAAAGATAAATCGGCATATAGTTATTTGTCTAATTCAGCACAAAATTTTCCTTTTGGAGAAGCTTTGAACAATATTTTACGAAAAATTGGGTTTATAGATGTTAAGGATCTTCCTCAAACAATGGGAGTGGCTACAATCTATAAAGCATCAAAAAAGTAAAACATGCAATTTAAATATTTCTTTTTCATACTATTGTTTTCACTGAACTCGTTTAGTCAGGGCGGAATTTTTGGTAAAAATCCAATTATTAATCACGAAAACCATGACAAACAAAAAGTACATTGGCGCTATTTTTTAGGGTTTAGTAGTTATAATTATAAATTTGATTATTTAACCGTAGGGAAAGATATTGAACTTAAACCTTCAACTGGTTTCAATGTGGGTTTGGTTGGTAATTTAAGACTTACCGAGTATTTTGATTTACGTTTTGAGCCAGGTTTTTATGCTACTCAAAGAAATTTAGTATATCCTGACATTGAAGATAGTGTGGATAAATTAAGAGAAGTAAAAGCCGCTAATTTACATTTTCCATTATTGTTGAAATATTCTGCCTTGAGAACAGGAAATGTTAGGCCTTATTTACTTGGTGGAGTTTCCGCTACACTTAATTTAGGAAGTAATGCCAAAGCACCAGATGATAATTATTCTGACCGATTCAGAGTAAAAACTTGGACGCAAAACTACGAAATTGGTTTCGGAATCGATATGTATTTAGAATATTTCAAATTCTCACCATCTATTCGAGGTGTTTTTGGTATGAATGACGAATTAATTCGTGATAACAGACCAGATAGTCCATGGACAGGAAACATTCAATCTATGAAAACCAGAGCAATTTTTGTAAATTTCACCTTCCATTAATTCGCTAGCAGTTTAACTGTTTCTCTTAAATTCCGATAAAATTATTGCTGTTGCTGTCGCTACATTCAAACTTTCCGTTTGTTGTAAATTGCCAAATCTAGGAATGCTAATTTTTTGAGTTACTAAATTTTCAATTTCTGCAGAAATTCCATTAGCTTCATTACCCATAACAATAATTCCTTCGGAAGGCAATTCTGATTTGTAAATATTTTTTCCTTCCATAAATGTTCCGAAAATTTCCAAATCTTTAGTTTTTAAATATTCAGATAGGTTGGTGTAATAAACTGCTACGCGAGCCAAACTTCCCATCGTAGCTTGAACAACTTTCGGATTGTAAATATCAACGGTTTCTTCCGTACAAACAATTTTCGAAATACCAAACCAATCGCACAATCTAATAATAGTTCCCATATTTCCGGGATCTTTAATGTTGTCCAACGCTAATTCTAAACCAGAACTAGTTTTGTTTTTATCCAAATCTAACGGAATTTTAAAAACTGCCAAACAATCATTAGCTGTAGTTAATGCAGTTATTTTTTTAAGCTCACTGTCCGAAATCAATTCGGGATGGTGCTTAAAATCAAATAAATTTTCTTTAGTTACAAATAAATATTCCAATTTAAAATCGGCATCAATAAGTTCCTGAATTACTTTTTTTCCTTCTGCTATGAAAAGATTGTGTAACTTTCGGTACTTTTTTTGCTGTAAACTATTAATTAGTTTGATTTGGTTTTTGCTAACCATAAAAAATTGTATTTTTGAATAAAAATTAGGCGATTGAAAAATCTCACACCAAAAATAGCACTATTTTTTCTTTTTGGACTACTTTTTTACTCTTGTTCTGAAGTAAGAAAGCTCCAAAAGAAACAATTGCTTATCGATGATAATGAAATTATTGTAAATGGCAAATCTACTAACTCAGAAGATTTGCAAAATCAATTGTACCAAAAACCTAATAGTAAATTATTAGGTTTTAAACCTCGCTTACAATTATATAATTTAAGTAAAAGAAACGCCGACTCTTCCTATAATGCTTGGTTACAAAAAAAACCAAAACGTATTGAGAGAATGACCAAATTGTATTCTAAAAAACAAGTGAAGCGTTTAGGGAAATCATTTTTAGTTTCTGGTTATAGTAATTTTTTTAAAGAAATTGGAGAAGCACCTTCTATTTTAGATACTTCTAGAGTGAGAAAATCGGAAAGAAGATTGTTTGCCTATCATTTTAATAGAGGTTTTTTTGATGCGAAAATATCTTCAAAAATTGATTCTTTAAAAAATCAGAAAGTAAAGATTTCTTATGATATAAAAACTGGAAATGCCTATACAATTGATAGTATTTTTAGAAATATTGAGTCGCCAATTGTAGATTCTTTGTACGTTCAAATTTCAAATAAATCATTCATTAAATCTGGTGAAGCCTATAACGCGGAAAATATCAGTAATGAAAAAAAACGTATTGCTACAGAATTTAGAAATCGCGGATTGTTTCATTTTCAAGAGAATTACATCAAACCACCAGATGTAGATACCATTGATAAGCCTAAAAACAAATTAAACATCACCTTTAATATCGGAAACAGAATTGTAAAAAAAGGAGATTCAAGTTATACAGAACCTTTTAAATTGTATAAAATTTCAAAAGTTAATGTCTTTACAGACAAACAAGTAAAAGAAAAAGCGATTGGAATTGATAGTGTTTCCTATAAAAAATTTAATTTTTACAGTTCAGGAAAATTAAAATACAAACCAAAAGCTTTAATAAATGCTATTTTTATTGAAGAAGGTAAATTGTTTAGTGATCAAGATAAAACCTTAACGTCAAGAGCATTATCTAATATGAAAGTATTTTCGTTTCCTCGTATTCAATATACTGAAGATGCAAGTGGGAACGGATTGATTGCCAATATTATTTTAACACCACTAAAAAAATACCAGTTTAATATTAAAGGAGATTTTACACAATCTAATATTCAACAATTTGGTATTTCAGGATTTACTGGGATTACTTTTAGAAATTTGTTTAAAGGTGCCGAAATTTTAGATTTTTCTATTCGTGGAAATTTGGGTTCCTCTAAAGACGCGAGTATAAAAAACAGTACCAACGCCTTTTTTAATATTTTAGAATATGGTGGCGATGTGAAATTAACTTTTCCGAGAATTTTCTTCCCGATCAATACCAAAAGAATCATTAAAAAAGAATCTTTACCAAGTACATCTATCACTTTAGGACTTTCAAAACAAACCAATATCGGTTTAGATAAGGAAAATTATAACGGAAGTTTTTATTACGATTGGGGTTTAAATAAAGATGAAACCAAAAAGTTCCGATTCGATTTGTTCAACTTACAATTTGTCCGAAACTTAAATATTGGTAATTATTTTAATGTATATAGCTATTCGTATAATACCTTAAATGAATTGGCTCTAGTTTATAATACTAATGCGAATTTAAACATTGGTGGAGTTTTGGGTAATGATTTGTCTTTCCCTGGTGCTGTTGAGTTTATTAATCAAGTAAGATCTGGAGACATAAGTGTTGGGGATGAAGAGAATTTTAGAACCATCAACACCATTGGCGAAAGAAGAAAAAGATTAATTGAAAATAACTTAATTTTATCTTCTAGCTTTTCTTATAATTTAAGCACAAAAAGAAGTATTAATGATGTGCAATTTTATAATATTAAAGCAAAAGTAGAAAGTTCAGGCAATATTTTAGATCTAATCGCCAAACAAAAAAATGAACCTTTTAGTGACAATAACAAACGAACTTTATTTGGCGTAGAATATGCACAATACATAAAAACAGAATTTGAATACATCAAACATTTACATTTATACAAGAAAAGTTCAATTGCTTTCAGATTTTTTGGAGGAATAGCTGTTCCGTACGGGAATTCTAATTCTGTTCCGTTTTCACGAAGTTATTTTGCTGGTGGAAGTAATGACAATAGAGGTTGGCAAGCTTATTCGTTAGGGCCAGGTGCTAGTAAAAGTGTAAATGATTTTAATGAAGCCAATTTGAAATTCTCCCTAAATTTAGAGTACCGATTTAATATTTTCAATAGTTTAAACGGAGCTTTATTTACTGATGCCGGAAATATTTGGAATGTTTTTGACAACGTAGAAGATGAAAAACTAAAATTTAAAGGAACAAAATCAATTCAAGAATTCGCTCTTGGAACTGGTTTTGGACTTCGTTACGATTTCGGTTTCTTTGTGGTTCGTGGCGATTTTGGTTTCAAAGCCTACAATCCTGCCAAAGAATATGCAGAAAGATGGTTGAAAGATATGAGCCTATCTAAAACAGTTTTTAATATAGGTA
>MGWJ01000015.1 GCA_001800945.1 Flavobacteria bacterium RIFCSPLOWO2_12_FULL_31_7 | reverse complement strand
AAACTATGGCGTTTCATTTTGGTATTCGAAACGTATTTTGCTATTCTGGAGGAACGGAAGCTACGGCTATGTTTCCAAAAGTAGCAGAAACTTTAGTTAGTCAAGGTTTTGAAATTCAAACGTTAAGTGAAGTTGAAAATCCTATTTATGCTATAAAATTTTCTGAAAATGAGCAACCAATTATCGGTTTTTCGAAGACCTATTTTGATGCTTTTAATCCGAAAACTAATTTTGGTGCTATAATGACTTGCAATAACGCCGACGAAGGTTGTCCGATGGTTTTTGGTGCCGAAGCCCGATTCCCAATAAAATATGAGGATCCAAAAGCTTTCGATGGAACAGAAGTAATGAATGAAAAATATACAGAACGTAGCTTACAAATTGCTTCGGAAATGTATTTTGTGTTTTCTCAAATAATTAAATAATAAATGAAAAAGAGACTAGGATTTTTAGACCGTTTTTTAACACTTTGGATATTTTTGGCGATGCTAATTGGTGTGGGGATTGGCTATTTTATACCAAACTCTTCCAATTTTATTAATTCGTTTTCTTCTGGAACTACAAATGTTCCTTTGGCTATTGGATTAATTTTGATGATGTATCCGCCTTTAACCAAAATCGATTTTTCAAAAGTGCCGCAAATGTTTGAAAAGCCAAAATTACTAACCGCTTCTTTTTTCATAACATGGATTTTCGGACCATTTTTAATGTTTTTATTAGCAACAATTTTTTTAAAAGATTATCCAGAATACATGACGGGTTTAATTATTATCGGAATTGCGCCTTGTATTGCCATGGTAATTGTTTGGAACGAATTAGCCGAAGGAAACCGCGAATTAACGGCTGGTTTAATAGGAATTAATAGCTTGTTACAAGTGCTCTTTTTTAGTTTGTACGCTTATTTTTATTTGAAAATCATGTTACCTTTATTCGGAATAAAAGGTTTAGAATTAAACATCACTATCACAGAAATCGCAAAAACCGTTGGTATTTATTTAGGAATTCCTTTTGCTTTGGCAGTTGTGAGTCGATTCGCTATCAAAAAATATTTGGGTGAGAAATTTTTCAATCAGCAATTTATTCCCTTTGTTTCTCCAATTACTTTAATTGCGTTGCTTTTTACGATTGTAGTCATGTTCAGTTTAAAAGGGGAAATGATTGTAGATTTACCTTTAGATGTTATTCGAATTGCGATTCCATTAGTCATTTTCTTTGCAATTATGTTTTTCTTGATGTTCTTTGTGTCAAAGAAAATAGGTGCGAATTACCGAGATGCCGTAGCTTTATCGTTCACAGCTTCTGGGAATAATTTTGAGTTAGCCATTGCTGTTTCTATCGGAGTTTTCGGAATCAATAGCGGACAAGCGTTTGCAGGCGTCATCGGACCTTTAGTAGAAGTTCCTGCTTTGATAATTTTAGTTAATGTAGCTTTTTGGTTGAAGAAAAAGTTTTTTAAATCATTTGATAGCTAACGATATAAAACAAAAAATCCCGCTTATAACGGGATTTTTCATGCTTAACAAATTCAATTATTCTTTTATTACTTTAATGGTTTGCGTTTGATTTTCGCTTTCTAATGTAATTAAATAAATTCCTTTAGCATATTTTGACATATCTATATTTGAAGAAGCGTTTTCTATATTCTTAACTTCTAGTTGTTGTCCTAATAACGAATAAATTGTTGCTTTTGATGCTGAAATATTATCTATATACAAAATATCTTTAACTGGATTTGGATAAAAACTTACTGTATTGATTTCGTTTTTAGCGTTTTCTAAAGCGGTGTTAATTACAAAATTATAAGGCGTTTGATAATTTGTATTTGTTGGTGTGTTACTAACAATTTTTAGAAAGTAATCTCCAGGTGTTAATGTTCTTACAAAAGATAATGTGTTTCCAGTATTGGAAACTGCGGTGTCAATTAAAGTACCACTAGCGTCTAAAACTGATGCACTCATTGTACTTGTTACGATAGAAGTAATGTCAACATTAGCTGTCATCGTTCCGCCAGAAATAGTAAATTTATAAAAGTCTTGATCTGCATTTGTTGGATTAGATTGAATTGTAGTAAAGCCATTATAAACTTTATTTGTATTGACATTATATGCTAATTCTTTAAAGTTCGGTTCGTCTAAACCTTGTATAATTTCGTAATAATAACCTGGTAATTCAGTATGATTTTCAATAAAATCGAAAGTCGAATTAAAATAGAAAAATTTTGTTGGATAAGTTAAACTAGTATAATAAGTATCCATAATAGATTGTGGTTCTGCTACAACTCCGTCTGTAGTTCCGCCCGTAATTCTTCCAATTACACTTGAAAAATCTATAAAATTATCAATTGGTTTTTGATTTAATCCAACAATATTATCTCCAATATTTCCACTGCAATTTACATCGTAATTATAAAAATCGGCACCAAAAAGATGTTCATTCATATTACTGGAGTTGTTCACTTCAATTCCTCCAGATAAAAATCTTCCTGCATCACCACTATAATAATAGGAAATTTTCAAATCTCTAATGGCTTCACTTTTCGTATCAATTCCTGCAAACCATCCTAAACCTGTGTCACTAGCATTACTTCCACCATGAGGCGTACCTAAAGTTAATAATTTCGCAACATGATGTGCATTATCTGGTTGCCAATAACTGATATTTTGTAAATATTGTCTAGATGCCAAACCGCCCATACTATGGCCAACTAAAATCACTTTGTTTTTGCCTGTTAATTGCATAACTCTTTCCACAGCTTTTTTAACAGCAATTCCTTGTTTGTAAATAGCTGATTGGTTACTTAAAGCTGTGTTTCCGATTGACCCATCAGTATTAACATTGAAATTTATGGTGTAATAATCACCATTAGTCATTGAAGTTTCAAATGCTGCGATATCCGCTCCAGCAGTTGGATACATATTTAAATTTGCGGTTCCGTTATTCCCATCTGCGTTTAAGCAGAAATCAAATCTTCCACCAAAGGTATAACCGTATTGTGAATCGAAATAAGCTGCAGTTGCATTCCAAGTTTCCGAACTTGAATTTAATCCATGAATAAAAATAATTGGATATGGATTTTTACTTTCGTAAACTAACTTATTATTGAAATCTATTGATTTTAAAGAAAAAATGGAATCGTTTCTAATTTCTTGAAATTCAAATTCAGCTGGTCTTGGTTTAAATTCATTCTCTTGAGCAAGAGAAAAGTTAAAAAATAAGATTGCCAGTAAAGAATAGTAGGTAGTTTTAAACATATGCTATTATTATATTAGTAAATTTCGATGCCAAAATAAGAATATTTTTTAATAAATTAAGTTTTTAAAAGAAAATATTGTAGTTTATTTGGATATTTCTTATTTGGTCTTCCTTTTGTTAAAGTAGTTGATTTGTTTTCTGATTTACAACTAGTTCTTATTTAATCATTTGATGAATTGTATATGGTTAATTCGCATAAAAAAACCGCTCATTTCAGAGCGGTTTCTATAAATAATTTATTAAAAGCTTAGTTTTTGTATACTTTTAATGCTTCTTTTAATATTTGTACCGATTTAATTAAATCTTCTTTTTTCAATACGTACGCCATTCTGATTTCGTCTAAACCAACACCTGGAGTAGAGTAGAAACCTGCTGCTGGAGCAACCATAACAGTTTCGCCATTTAAATCATACTCTTCTAAAAGCCATTGTGCAAAATCATCTGCATTTTTTACAGGCAATTTAGCGATACAATAGAAGGCGCCTTTTGGTTTTGCAATAGTTACACCTTCAATTTTTTCCATTTCTTCCACAAGTGTATCTCTGCGGTCAACATATTCTGTGATTACTTCGTCAAAATAACTTTGTGGCGTATCTAAAGCAGCTTCACTTGCTACTTGTGCATAAGTTGGTGGACTCAAACGTGCTTGTGCGAATTTCATTGCAGTTGCCATAAATTCAGCATTTTTAGAAACTACACAACCAATTCTAGCGCCACACATACTAAATCTTTTCGAAACCGAATCAATCATTATCGCATGTTGCTCTAAACCAGGAACGTTTAACACAGAATAATGTTTTAAACCATCATACGTAAACTCTCTGTATACTTCATCAGCAATTAAGAATAAATCGTGTTTTTTTACAATTTCAGCTAATTTGTTAATTTCGGCTTCTGAATATAAATATCCAGTTGGGTTTCCTGGATTACAAATCATTATTGCTTTTGTTTTTGGTGTGATCAGTTTTTCAAAATCTTCCATTGGAGGCAAAGCAAAACCAGTTTCAATTCCTGAAATTACAGGTACAACTTTAACACCACTTGCTGTAGCAAAACCATTATAATTCGCATAGAATGGCTCAGGAATGATTATTTCGTCACCGTTATCTAAAGTTGAGCCTAAAGCAAACATTAGCGCTTCAGAACCACCAGTTGTAATAATAATGTCTTTCGTATCAACAGGTAAACCTTGATTTTTGTAATACGCTGAAAGTTTATTTCTATAGCTTTCGAAACCAGCACTGTGACTGTATTCTAAAACTTTAATGTCGAAATTTTTAACGGCTTGTAAAGCCACATCTGGCGTTTTGATATCTGGTTGACCAATGTTTAAGTGATATACTTTTGTACCACGTTTTTTGGCTCCTTCCGCATAAGGAACTAATTTTCTAATTGGCGACTCGGGCATTTGAATCCCTTTATTTGAAATTTTTGGCATAACTTAAATTTTTGCTTTGCAAAAGTGCAAAAAAATACGGATTCTATAATAATAATAAGCTAAAAAAATACATCTAAATAATAAAATTCATACATTTATGTAAACCTTTTCAAGATATGAATTTATTCGTAAGATATTTTCTGGTTTTATTTTTGAGTACTAATGTATTTTCTCAAAATATTTGGGAGTTTTCACAGAATAAAAATAAAATTGTGATTCCATTTAAATTATTGAATAACAGTATTATTATTCAAACTAAAGTTAATGGAATTCCTCTAAATTTAATTTTAGATACTGGATCGGGTTATAATATTCTTTTTGCATTTCCTGAAAAAGACAGTATCGCATTCAACAATACTTCAAGAATTAAAATCACAGGCCCAGGTATGAATGATCCCATAGATGCATACATGTCTAAAAATAATAAAATTGAATTTAAAAGTCTTTCTTCCAAAAAAATAGATATTATATTGATGTTAGATGACCAATTTAGTTTTACTACTTCCATGGGAATTGCCATACATGGTATTTTAGGGGCTGATTTTTTTACAGATAATATTGTTGAAATTCAATATGAAACTAAGCGAATAATTGTTTACAGAAAAGAAACAAAGCAATTTGCAAATAAGATATTAAGCTATAAACCATTGCCTTTTATCCTCAAAGATAAAAAGCCATTCATTCCTGTTTCCATAAATATTGAAGATAAAAAACTACAAAATTTAGAACTTTTAATTGATACTGGACTATCAGATGGCTTGTGGATTTTTGAAAAAGAATTAGATGTTAAAAATAAAAAATATATTAGCGATTTTCTTGGAGCTGGAATTGGCGGAAACGTATATGGAAAAAGAGTTCGATTTAAAAGCATTCATTTTTCTGATTTCGAATTTCATGAACCTATAATTTCTATGCCAGATACCATTTCTTTTTTAAAGAAGAACATTTTAAATCAGCGAGACGGATCGGTTGGTGGTGAAATTTTAAAGCGATTTAATGTCATTTTTAATTATAGTAAACGTACAATGTATCTTAATAAAAATAGTAATTTTAACGCTAAGTTTTATTATAACATGGCTGGTTTTGATGTGCATCATAATGGTGTTGAGGTGGTTGAACAAAAAATACAATCAGATTTACCCACGGGAGCTAAAAATATTACAGATTTAATTTACGATAGTTCTAAAGTTAATTTTAAATACATTCTGAAGCCAGGTATTGAGATTTCCTATGTTAGAAAAAATTCTATTGCGGAAAAAGTGGGATTGAAAATAAATGATAAACTGATTGCGATAAATGGAAGAAAGGCCGTTAATTATAAACTTCATGAAATTTTAGAAATTTTACAGAAAAACGTCAATGAAACTATTGTGGTGGAAGTGGAACGAAAAGGAAAAAAAATAATAGTTGAATTATTATTAAAAGAAGAAATTTAGCCATCAAAAGCAATAAAAAAACCCTAACATCTTGAATATAAGAAGTTAGGGTTTTGTTGTAGCGAAAACGGGAGTTGAACCCGTGACCTCAGGGTTATGAATTTTGCAGTCAGTAAATTCTCAACGCATTTACTGGGATTGCGAGACCCAAAACCATATGTTTTTTATAAAACCGTGTTCAATTTTATGTTCGATATTAAAACAAAAATTAGTAATAATTTTAACTTGTTGTTTAGTACAAAGATAAATTGTTTTAATGTTATTTGTGTATTTATTTTATAAAAATATGTTGATATTTAAGCGTTATTTAATTTCAATTTTTGCACTAAAAAATATTTATATGATTTTGAATTCATTATACAGATGATGTAGTATATTGATTTTAAGTTATATATTTTCTAATAATTATTTTTTGCTTAGGAAAATAAATTAAATGCTATTAATATTCTTTTTAAAACAAAAAAATCTACTATTTCTAATAATATTTTTAGTTATATTTGATTCAAATTAATTTAGATTATGTTGTTAGAACCTCGTAAAGCCTTAAATAAAGCCTTTTTAAAAATAAAACCAAATCGTATTGGTATTGAATTGTTTAAACAGAATTTAATACTGCTTTTAGATAGTTCTAAAGAAAAAGAATCGGAAGAATTTCATAAGAATTTGATTTCAGATTTTTTGAAAAACACTTATTATTCTCCAAATCATTTTATAAATACCAAAGGAAGAAACGATTTAGTAATACATATAGGGAAAGAAGCTAAAACCAATGTAGGTGTTATTATTGAAGCTAAAAGCCCAACTAATAAGGCAGAAATGCTTTCTGAAAACAATATAAATAGCAAAGCTATACAAGAATTAGTGTTGTATTTTCTTCGTGAACGTATTACTCATAAAAATCTTGAAGTAAAACATATAGTTGTTTCTAACTTAAACGAGTGGTTTATTTTTGATGCACAATTGTTCGATAAATTATTTGCTCAAAATAAAAGCTTTGTAAAACAATTTCAAGAGTTTGAAGAGGGTAAATTATCCGGAACTAATACGGATTTTTTTTATAAAGAAATTGCCAAACCTTTTATTGAAACTATTTTAGATAAATTAGAATATACGTATTTTGATTTGGCTACTTACGATAAAATTTTACGAAACACAGATAAGCAGGACGATAATAAATTAATTGTTTTATATAAATTGCTTTCACCTGAGCATTTATTAAAATTGTCTTTTGCAAATGACAGCAATTCATTAGATAAAAATTTTTATAACGAATTATTACATTTAATTGGTTTAGTAGAAACTAAAGAGGGTGGTAAAAAACTAATTGAACGACCAAAAGCTGGACAAAGAAATGCAGGTTCTTTATTAGAAAATACCATTAACCAATTAGATAGTTTAGATAAACTCTCTCGCTTACCTAACGTAAAACAATATGGTGATACCCACGAAGAACGTTTGTTTACTGTTGGTTTAGAATTGTGTATTACATGGGTAAATCGTATTTTGTTTTTAAAATTGTTGGAAGCACAATTAATTAGTTATCATAAAGGAGACAAAAGTTATGCATTTTTACATAATGGTCTATTACACGATTATGATAATTTAAATGCTTTGTTTTTTATGGTTTTGGCAAAGAAACCAGAAGAACGAAACGACCGTGTAAAAACACTATTTGCTAAAGTACCTTATTTAAACAGTTCATTGTTTGAGCCTACAGAATTAGAGCATCAAACTTTATTTATTGCTGGATTAGAAGATGATATCCCGTTGCAATTTATTAGTGGAACAGTTATAAAAGATACAAATGGAAAAAAATATACAGCAGAACACAATGCAATAAATTATTTCTTTGATTTTTTAGATGCATACGACTTTGCAAGTGAAGGTAGCGAAGACATTCAAGAAGATAATAAAACGCTTATTAATGCTTCAGTTTTAGGATTAATATTTGAGAAAATTAATGGTTACAAAGACGGTTCGTTCTTCACGCCAAGTTTCATTACAATGTATATGTGTAAGGAAACAATTCGTAGAACTGTAGTGCAAAAATTTAATGAAGTGAAAGGTTGGGATTGTGCTGATTTTGATGCTTTATACAATAAAATTGACGATACTAAAGAAGCCAACAAAATAATAAATAGTGTAAAAATATGCGACCCTGCTGTGGGTTCTGGCCACTTTCTAGTTTCGGCGTTAAACGAAATGATTTCTATTAAACACGATTTAAAAGTGCTAACGGATAGAGATAACAAACGCTTAAAAGAATACCAAGTAGATATTGTAAATGATGAGTTGATTGTTACTGATGAAGATGGTTTACCATTTGTTTACAATCCTAAAAATAAAGAAAGCCAACGCATACAAGAAACTCTTTTCCATGAAAAACAAACTATAATAGAAAAATGTTTATTTGGTGTAGATATTAACCCTAACTCAGTAAAAATTTGTCGTTTACGTTTGTGGATAGAGTTGTTGAAAAATGCGTATTACAAATCGGATGTTACATCGAGCGGAATCGAGATGCTTGAAACTTTACCTAACATTGATATTAATATTAAATGCGGAAACTCGTTAATTTCTCGTTTTGGATTAGATGCCGATTTGAAAAATGCGCTAAAGAAAAGCAAACTAAAAATTGAAGATTACAAAAATGCAGTAGACCAATACCATAATGCCGAAAGCAAAGAGCAAAAGCGTGATATGGAGCAGCTAATTGCTGAAATTAAAACCAATTTCAGAACAGAAATAAACCAAAACGGCAAAGAAATTAAAGAAT
>MGWJ01000014.1 GCA_001800945.1 Flavobacteria bacterium RIFCSPLOWO2_12_FULL_31_7 | reverse complement strand
TTTACCCACAATCAAACCTATGTGCCTATGTGGTTAAAAACTTATATGACTTATATAACTTATATGTTGAAATAGTTAGAGTGAGATGCTTACAGCATGACAAAATTGAGGATAAATTGTTAGCCACGAATTTTCGAATTTTTCGAATTTAAAAAATCCTTTCAATCCATAAATCTGCGTGCCATTCTTATGTGAATTATTTCAAGCGAAGCGTCTTTACCCACAATCCAACCTATGTGCCTATGTGGTTAAAAACTTATATGACTTATATAACTTATATGTTGAAATAGTTAGAGTGAGATGCTTACAACATAACAAAATTGAGGATAAATTGTTAGCCACGAATTTTCGAATTTTTCGAATTTAAAAAATCCTTTCAATCCATAAATCTGCGTGCCATTCTTATGTTTACTATTACAAGCGAAGCACCTTTACCCACAATCAAACCTATGTGCCTATGTGGTTAAAAAAAACACAAAACAAACTCCTTTCAATCCATAAATCTGCGTGCCTTTCTTATGTGAACTATTTCAAACGAAGCGCCTTTACCCACAATCCAACCTATGTGCCTATGTGGTTAAAATAAACACAAAACAAATCCATTTTAATCCTTTCCATCCGCGTGCAAATAAAAACTTCGTGACTTAGCCTCTTTGTAGCCAAACTCAACACATGATAATTATCATAATATAACCAAGAAAATCTTCGTATATTTGAGTATCATAAAAAAATCTGACATTATGCTAAATCAAATATATGAAACCTGCGAATTCATTAAAGAAAAAACAAATTTCACCCCAGAATATGGAGTAGTTTTAGGTTCTGGATTAGGAGATTTCTCCGAAGACATCAAAATTGAATTCACCCTACCCTATACAGAAATTCCGAACTTTCCAGTTTCTACCGTGTCTGGTCATAAAGGCGCGTTATTGTTCGGAACTATCGTAAATAAAAAAGTCGTTGCCATGCAAGGGCGTTTTCATTATTATGAAGGGTATGACATGAAAGAAGTTACTTTCCCAATACGCGTTATGAAGCACTTAGGAGTTACTAAATTGATTGTTTCTAATGCATCTGGCGGAGTAAATCCTAATTATAAAGTAGGTTCTATTGTAATTATTACGAATCACATCAACATGATGCCAGAACATCCCTTAAGAGGAGCCAACGATGAAAGATTAGGACCACGATTTGTAAACATGAGTGAGCCGTATAGTCATCACATGATAGCCAAAGTCAAAGCAATAGCAAATACAAACAACATAAAAGTAGAAGAAGGTGTTTATGTAGCCTTACAAGGTCCAACCTATGAAACACTTTCCGAGTACAAAATGGTTAAAAACATTGGTGGCGATTGTGTTGGTATGAGTACCGTTCCAGAAGTTATTGTTGCCCGTCACATGGATATGGAAACTTTTGGTATTTCCGTAATTACCGATATGGGTAACGAAAACAGTATGGCTGAAGTATCACATGAAGAAGTACTAAAAGCCGCAAAAATGGCAGAACCCCATGTAAGAACACTTATAAAAGAGTTAATTAGTTTGTATTAATATGTACGAAACATGTTGAAGTGAAATGTTTTCAATCCCGAAGCTTCGAGAAACAAAATTGAGGATAAATTGTTAGCCACGAATTCTCGAATTTAAATAATCTTAAAGATTTTAAACTTGGCGACTCCGCAGCTTTGCGTGAGATCCTTTCAGGATGACAAAAATGAGAGTAAGATTGGGGAAGTAGATTATGAGATTCCTCCTAAGGTCGGAATGACAAAAAAAAAAACTTCGTGACTTAGCGTCTTTGTGGCAAATAAAACCCACATGACAATTATCATAATTTAATTCAACAAAACCACATAATTTTGGAGTAAAATCTAAAGTTATGACCTCATTAATTCAAAAATATAATGTTCCTGGTCCAAGATATACCAGTTATCCAACAGTTCCGTTTTGGGATGAAGAAAAATTCACAGAACAACAATGGATACTAGATTTAAAAGAAACCTTTAAAATAAGCAATCAAACAGATGGTATCAGTTTGTATATCCATTTGCCATTTTGTGAAAGTTTATGCACTTTTTGTGGTTGTAACAAACGAATTACGAAACGTCATGAAGTAGAATCACCATACATTCAAGCTGTAATTAAAGAATGGCGTTTATATTGTAACTTATTTTCAAGAAAACCAAATATTAAAGAAATTCATTTAGGTGGTGGAACGCCAACCTTCTTCTCTACAGAAAATTTAACTGTATTGATTAATGGAATTTTCGAAACCGCAAATAAAGCAGAAAATTATATCTTTAGTTTTGAAGGACATCCAAACAATACCACTAAAGAACACTTACAAACTTTATACAATTTAGGTTTTAGAAGAGTGAGTTTTGGGGTACAAGATTACAGTCCTAAAGTACAAGAAGCTATCCACAGAATACAATCTTTTCACAATGTTTCAAAAGTGACTTTATTGGCAAAAGAAATCGGCTATACTTCTATTGGACACGATTTAATTTACGGACTACCCTTTCAAACATTGGCAGATGTAGAAGATACGGTTATGAAAACCAAATCCTTATTACCAGATAGAATTTCATTTTACAGTTATGCACACGTGCCATGGTTAAAAGGAAACGGACAACGTGGATTTAATGACGAAGATATCCCACAAAGCGATGCCAAACGACAATTGTACGAATTAGGTAAAAAAATGTTATTGGAAATTGGCTATCTAGAAATTGGAATGGATCATTTTGCCTTACCAACAGATGAAATGTATTTGGCCTTTAAAAACAAAACCTTACACAGAAACTTTATGGGTTACACCGCTTCCAAAACGGATGTAATGATTGGTTTAGGCGTATCTTCAATTAGCGACAGTTGGAATAGTTTCGCACAAAATGAAAAATCGTTAGAAGCTTATTATGTAAAAATTGAGAGCAATTCATTACCTGTTTTCAGAGGGCATCATTTAACTAAAGAAGATTTAATTATCCGCCAACACATTCTAAATTTAATGTGTCACTTTGAAACAACTTGGGAAAACGAAACACTATTTTTTCCAGAAATTTACGAAGTAATTGAAAGTTTAGAAGAAATGCAACACGATGGTTTACTAATCATTGAAGATAAAAAACTAACCGTTACCGATTTGGGTAAAGCATACGTGAGAAATATTTGCATGGCATTCGATTTAAGACTAAGAAGAGCAGCGCCACAAACGGAATTGTTTTCAATGACGATATAATAACATAAAAGACCTGACAGGCTTCAAAAACTTGTCAGGTCTTTAGATTACGTGTGTTCCTTTCAGCATGACAAGATTTAGAAAGCAGATTATGAGATTCCTCCAAATTAGGAATAACAAACTAATCGCAAAACAAACTCCTTTTAATCCATAAATCCGCGTGCTATTCTTATGTTTACTATTTGGAGCGAAGCGTCTTTACTCACAATCCAACTTATGTGCCTATATGTTTAAAACAACCGCAAAACAAACTCCTTTCAATCCATAAATCTGCGTGCAAAAAAACTTTGCGACTTCGTGCCTTCTTGGCTAAAATTTAATGGCAATTCACTTCTGATTGAATATGCAAATGCATCGTACTTGGAGAAATATATGGAATATTTAATCCGAAACCTCTCAAAACAAATAGAATTCCGATACAAACAATAAGTATCGGAATTATTTTTTGAAATTTCGCGTAATAAGAAAATTGAGTAGTTTTTAAGAAATTCACCAAAACCATCATCAACGGAATCGTTCCTAATCCGAATAAAGTCATGTATAAACTTCCTAAAAAAACATTGTTCATGGCCATAGCTCCGAACAGCGCAACATACACCATTCCGCAAGGCAAATACCCATTAAACAAGCCTATTAAAAACAACGATTTGTAACTCTTCTTTTTAAATTGAAGTCCTAATTGGGTTTTAACTTCAGAAATAATTTTATAAATCGGTTTAGAAAAGTTGTATTGTGCTAATTTTTTCTCTGGAATTATGGCAATTAAAATCATTAAAACACCTACTGCAATAGATAATTGTTGTTGAAATCCAGCTAAGAAAAATCCAGCACCTAGTAATCCGAAAATTAATCCTAATGAAGTGTAAGCCGTAACTCTACCAATTTGGTAAGTACTAATTTGCAACCATTTTTTCACCGAATTATCTTTATCTATAGGAATCATCAAAGCAATTGGCCCACACATACCTACGCAGTGCAAACTACTTATTAATCCGAAAACAAGTGCAGAATAAAGCATTTTTTTGTGATTAGTGAGTTATTAAAAAAGTTTAAATTTTGCCACGAATTCACGAATTAAAATTGAATTCTGTTCGATATAATTTGTTCATCTTTGATGAAAATTCGAATTAATTCAAATTATGTGATAATAAAAATTAGTGAATTCGTGGCTAATATTTGAGGTTTATATTGTTTAAAAATAAACCGTTTCTTTATTTAAATAAGATAACTCATTCACTTTCCAATCGATAGATATTTCCCAAAGACCGCCAACCAATTTATGTTTAGGTATGAGCATTATTGGACTTGATAAAGAAATCTTTGTTTCAAAATCCAACTTTTGATTAGACGGTCTGTAAAGGGAAATAGTTCCATTTATCTTTTTATAATCAATATCAGCAGGGAAAACAATTTGTAATCCTTCAGCTGTTTTTTCTATTTTCAACTTAGTTTTCAATGCATTTGAAAGTGCCTGACTTTCAATATTGTCTTGTACTTTACTTTCTTGTTTGTAGTAATCGTCAGCTACTAATTCGTTATCGTATTTTGAGTTAGATTGTACTAAAAACACAAAAAAAAGTATAAAAGTCATAAAGCTTCCAAAGCCTATGATTACCCCTGTTCCCCAATTGAATTTCATTTTTTTATGATTTATTTGTTACTGGTTAAAAATGAAATCGCTTATTATTTGAAATTTGCATAAACCAAACTTATGTAAGCAATTTCATGATTTTATATTTTAATTAAACGTTCTTGGACCAAGAAAATTAGTGGTTATCGTTTGAATCACTTTATCACCTTGATGCACTTCTATATTTATTTTTGTATTGTCGGTTGCTAACATTACAGCCGGAATTTCAACAAATAAAGTTCCTGTTGCCGCACTAGCTTTCTCCACATGAAGAATAGAATTACCAACTAATTTTAAGCTTCCTTGTTTCGGTTGGATTAACTTAAACGTGATGTTTTTTAAATTATCGTTTGTTTTATTAATAATTCGATAAGTGTAAACATTACTAATGTTTTTTCCTTTTTCTTCATACAGTTGACCTGATAATCGTAAGATTTTAGTATCCACTTCAGTTCGTAATAAAATCATGGAAATCATCACAGTAGTTAATATCACTAAAACCGCAATATAGCCTTTCATTCTAGTCGTAAGACGAAACTTTTCTTTTTTGGTAATTTCTACTTCACTTGCATAACGGATTAACCCTTTTGGCAAGTTCACTTTTTCCATCATTAAATCGCATTCGTCCATACAGGCAGTACAATTCGTACATTCTA
>MGWJ01000013.1 GCA_001800945.1 Flavobacteria bacterium RIFCSPLOWO2_12_FULL_31_7 | reverse complement strand
CAGCACCAATATGTTTAGACAATTCAGTCATGAATGCTTGACAGAATCTCATGATTTCAACATCTGATTTTCCTTTTGGATCAAAATCAGCTCCACCTTTTCCACCACCCATTGGTAATGTAGTTAATGAATTTTTGAAAGTTTGTTCAAAAGCTAAGAATTTTAAGATACTTAAGTTTACCGAAGGATGGAAACGAATTCCTCCTTTATATGGTCCAATTGCAGAGTTCATTTGAATTCTGTAACCTCTGTTAACTTGAGTTGTACCTTTGTCATCAATCCAAACAACTCTGAACATAATTACTCTTTCAGGCTCCACCATTCTTTCCAATAACATTTTGCCTTGGTATTTAGGGTTTTCCTCAATAAACGGAATTACTGTTTCTGCCACTTCTCTTACGGCTTGCATAAATTCTGGCTCGTTTGCATTTCTTTTAGAAACTTCTTCTAAAAATGCTGTAACACTTTGACTCATAATTATGTTTTTAAAAAAATTTTTCTGATTGCAAATATACAGTTATTAAAAAAAATTACATCGTTTTCGTAAAAAAAATAACCTTTTTTTAAGAAAAAAGAAAATTGTGTTTACCATACTACGAAATCTTAAAAAAATCATCAAATTTTCAATAAAACAAAAAAAATATTTTAATATGAAGTTTGTTTTTTTATATTTGTCGGATAAAATTTCCCAGCAATGACTAAAAAAATAATTTATAGCCTAATATTGGTATTTGGAATCTCCCAATTTTCAAGCGCGCAGTTTGGTTTTTCACACGAAGTTGGTGCTTTTGTTGGACCAGTAGCGTTTCAGTCTGATTTTGGTGAAAGACATGATTTAACAACAAATGCTGGAAATACAGGTTTTGGTATTGGTTTAGTACACTACATGAACTTTTCATACAGAGCGGAATGTAACTGTTACACACCAGAAACCTATTTTAATGATCACTTTAAATTACGTTCTGAATTCTCCTATACAAAAACAAAATTAGATCACTTTGGAGTTTGGGCAGAAAAACAATCTCTTGGAGGACAGCAATTAAGAGCCATGAATGGTGAAGCTAAAGTTACAGATATTGGTATGCAATTAGAATATTTCCCATGGAGTATTCGTCAATTTACTGCTACAGATGGTGCTTGGGGTCCATTTATTGGTTTAGGTGCACATTATAATTTTTACAAACCAAACGTATATTCAACATTAGGAAAAATTTCTCCATTAACAACAGGAGCTATTGATGATGGTCAAAAATTTTTAAATGGAGCTGTTAACAATGACGGAGGAAGCACATGGAGTATAGTTTCTAGTGTAGGTACAAGATACAAATTAACCGAATTATCAGATTTATTTGTAGAATTAAGATGGCAATATTATTTCTCTAACTGGGTAGATGGTTTAAGTCCAGACCAGAAAAGATATCCTGAAAATAAAGTAAACGACTGGAATTTATGGTTAAACTTTGGATACATTTATTACTTAGATTAATTCCTTAAAAAACATAGATTCAAAAAAATCTCGTTTAATTGTTAAAATTGAACGAGATTTTTTTATTAATGGCATGGTAATTGATTTTTATTTTATAACTTTACCTAATATACAGAAACTATGGCAAAAAAATACTTTTATATTACACTTTTATTCTTAACATTTAGTTTAAGCGCCAACGCCCAAGATGGCAAAAGCGCCAGCACATCTAAGTCACAAGAGCCTACTATTGAAGGATTGAGTTTATATCCAAATCCTAACAATACAGGAAAAGTTTATATCACTTCGCGACTAAACCTTGACAAAAAAGTAGAGGTTTTTGATGTATTGGGGAAAAAAGTAATTGATGTTACTTTATTTTCTAGAGAACTTAATATTTCTAGTTTAAATCCTGGTGTTTACATTATCAAGATCAAAGAAGGAGACGCTTCTGCAACTAGAAAACTAATAATCAACTAATTTTATAAAACACTTTCATAGACTTGTAGCTTTTTAACTATAAGTCTATGAATTTGTATGATTATAAATCAAAAAAATATATAAAATTTTGATTACTAATTAGTTATTAACTAAAAATCAAAAAACTTATATTAAGAAAACATTAATTTCCTTACAAAATTAGTTTGTAAATTAATGTTTTTATTATCTTTGTACTCAATTAAAATTTTTAAAACATGAAAAAAATTTACTCTTTATTATTAATTGCTTTAACTAGCGCGTCATTCGGACAAATTACAGATACATTCTTATACACAGGTTCTGCTAATGCGAATGGATGGTCAACTCACAGTGGAGCTACTCCTGGACAAATTACAGTTGCTACAGGATCAATCCCTTACACTGGTATTGTGGCTCAAGGAAACAAAATAGCTTTAGTTGCTGGTAATACTGAAGATATTAATAAATCTTGCGGAACTGCAATTACTACAGTTGCTTATTTTTCTACTGTAATTAATATGCCAAACGTAACTGGATTACATCCAAATACTGCTATTGGTGATTACTCAATTGCTTTAGGAGCAACAGCTGGAGCTTCTTTAACAGCTTTACCAGCTCGTATTTATTTCAGAACAGGAACTGTTGCTGACACATTTAACATTGGAGTATTAAACAATAGTGGTGGAACTGCAACTCCATCATTTGTTGCTACTGATTTCGCAATCAACACACCAATCTTTGTAGTTGTAAAATATGACAGAGGTACAAACACAGCAAGTTTATTCGTAAACCCAGCTTTAGATAGCACTGAACCAGCTGCAACTGCTACAAACGCTACAGGAACAACAGCTGCACCAGCACAAATTGCTAGTATCGCTTTAAGACAAGCTGGTAACGCAACTACTGGAACTGGAAATGTTGAATATGACGATATTAGAATTGCTGATAACTGGACATATGTTACAACATCTGTATTAGGAGCTGCATCTTTCTCTCAAATTGACGGATTAAAAATGTATCCAAATCCAACAAAAAACAACTTATTCATTGAAACAGCTTTAAATAGCGATATCAATATATCAATTGTTAACATGTTAGGAAAAGAAGTTGTTAACGCTAAAGTTACTAACAATACTGTTAATGTTTCAAACTTAACTTCTGGTATTTACATCGTAAAAATTACAGAAGAAGGAAAAACTTCAACTAAGAAATTAATTATTGAATAATTAGTTTTTCTAAATATCTTAAAAGCACCACTTAGTTGGTGCTTTTTTTATGCGTAAAAAACAAAAAAGAAACTCACAACTAATAATCTTTTTCTACTTTTGCAGGATGATTTCACAAGAAGACATTTTCTCTATTGCCTCTAAAAAAGAATTTGAAAAAATTACTTTAAAAGTCTTTCGTTTCCAATACGAAAACAACAAAGTATATCAATCTTTTTGCAACTATTTAGGGAAAAATCCGAGTAATGTGAAACAAATACCTGACATCCCATTTTTACCCATTCAGTTTTTTAAATCGGATAAAATTGTAAGTTCCACTAACGAACCCAAAGTAATTTTCACAAGTAGTGGCACAACCGGAATGATAACCAGTAAACATTTTGTAACCGATGTTTCTCTTTACGAAAACAGTTACAACAAAGCCTTTGCTCAGTTTTACGGAAATATTGAAAATTATTGCGTTTTAGCCTTGCTCCCATCTTATTTAGAACGTGATGGCTCGAGTTTAATTTACATGGTGGAAGATTTAATCAACAGAAGTAACCATCAAGACAGCGGTTTTTATTTAAACAATATAGAAGAACTTTCTAATAAGATTATCGAATTAGAAAACGAAGGTCAGAATATTCTTTTAATTGGCGTTACTTATGCTTTATTAGATCTTATTGAATACAAAAAATTCAATTTAAAAAACACCATCATCATGGAAACTGGCGGAATGAAAGGCAAACGAAAGGAAATCATCCGAGAAGAATTACATGATATTTTATGTAAAGGATTTGGTGTCACAGCAATACATTCTGAATACGGAATGACCGAATTATTATCACAAGCCTATTCTTTAGGAGACGGAATTTTCGAATGCCCAATTTGGATGGATGTTTTAATTCGAGATACAGAAGACGCTTTAAATTATATCGAAAACGGGAAAACCGGTGGTATTAACGTGATTGATTTAGCCAACATCAATTCTTGTTCATTCATTGCGACTCAAGATTTAGGTAAAAAACACGAAAACAAAACCTTCGAAGTTTTAGGAAGATTTGACAATTCTGACATTAGAGGTTGTAATTTAATGGTTTATTAAAATGATTTTTACAGATACACACACGCATCTATATTCTGAGGAATTTACAGAAGACCGAGATATTATGTTGAAACGCGCATTTGACGCTGGAGTTTCAAGACTTTTTGTACCGTCAATTGACAGTAGTTACACTCAAAAAATGTATGATTTAGAAATGCAATATCCAGAAAACGTATTTCTAATGATGGGCTTACATCCATGTTATGTGAAAGAAAATTATCTAGAAGAATTAACACACGTAGCAACCGAATTATCAAAACGAAAATTTGCCGCTATTGGCGAAATTGGTATCGATTTATTTTGGGACAAAACCTTCTTAAAACAACAACAAGAAGTTTTTGTTAGACAAATTCAATTAGCCAAACACTATCAATTACCCATAAACATTCATTGTAGAGATGCTTTTGATGAAGTTTTAGAAATTTTAGAACAAGAAAAATCACCAGAACTTTGGGGAATATTCCATTGTTTTACGGGCGATTTCTACCAAGCCGAACAAGCCATATCTTGCGGAATGAAATTAGGAATTGGCGGTGTAGCAACCTTCAAAAATGGAAAAATAGATCAATTTTTAAACGAAATTGACCTAAAAAATATAGTTTTAGAAACCGATTCACCTTATTTAGCTCCAGTTCCATTTCGTGGAAAACGAAACGAAAGTAGTTATGTAAAATTAGTTGCAGAAAAGTTAGCTGAAATTTATAACTTGCCTTTAGATGAAATTGCTGCAATAACCACAAAAAACAGTAAAGATGTTTTCGGATTTTAATATTTGATAACGTTTAATTCCTATTTTTTTCGTTTTTTTGTAGATATAAAATAAAGTATGTCGAAATTTGATAAAATACGTCCTTATTATGATGCGGAAGTTAACGATGCTATTCGTGCTTCTATCAATCATCCTATGATGAAAGCATTAATGGATTTTGCTTATCCAAACGTGGAAGAAAGCGTTTGGAAAGAACAATTACTTCGTACACATTCCATTAGAGATTTTCAAATTAATTTTGCTTATCACGCGATTAAAAAGATTTTAGAAAAAAGTTCTGACGGACTAACCACTTCTGGTTTTGAGAAATTAGAACCCAATACATCTTACTTTTTCATTTCGAATCATAGAGATATCATATTAGACACTTCTTTGCTAAATGTATGTTTACACGAACATGGTTTGGTAATGACAGCTTCCGCTATTGGAGACAACTTAGTAAAGAAAGATTTTCTATTGATGCTTTCTAAACTTAATAGAAATTTTTTAGTACAAAGAAATCTTTCTCCAAGAGAATTATTAGAAAGTTCGAAATTACTTTCAGAATATATGTTCCGTTTGGTTGCTAAAGAAAATCGTTCGGTTTGGATTGCGCAACGTGAAGGAAGAACCAAAGACGGAAATGACGCCACACACTCTGGAGTTTTAAAGATGATGGCTATGGCTTCAAACGAAAAAAACAGTATGGATTTCTTCAAAAAAGTAAGAATCGTACCAGTTTCTATTTCGTACGAATACGATCCAACAGATGCTTTAAAAATGCCGCAATTAATGGCTGAAGCGAATGATGAAATTTATACGAAAGAAAAAAACGAAGATTTCATTACACTTTTAAGCGGAATCATAGGTCAGAAAAAACGCATTCACATTCATGTTGGTGATGTTTTAGAGAAAGAATTAGATGCTATTACAGCCGAAACAACTAATTCTAACAAGCAAATGTTTGCTTTAGCTCAGGTAATTGACGATTCCATTTTGCAATCGTACAAACTTTGGCCAACCAATTATATTGCTTACGATTTACTTCATCATACCAACTCTAATGCTGACAAATACACAGAAAAAGAGAAACAACTTTTTGAACGTAGATTAGAATTAAGAATTAATGCCGATGATGCCAAAATGAAGGAAAGCTTCTTAGCCATGTATGCGAATCCGGTAATTAACAAATTAAAATATCAAAAAATTGAAAGCAACTCATAAACCAACTATTTTACTGATTTATACAGGTGGAACAATTGGTATGATTAAAGATGCCGATACCGGTGCGCTTAAAGCTTTCAATTTTAAAAAACTAATAAAAGGCATTCCAGAACTAAAATTACTGGATTGCCATATTGAAACCGTTTCCTTTCAAAAACCAATCGATTCTTCGAACATGCAGATCAAAGATTGGCAAAAAATGGCAGCTATTATAGAAGAAAATTACACAAAATTTGATGGTTTTGTAGTGCTTCATGGTTCGGATACGATGTCTTACAGTGCTTCTGCTTTAAGTTTTATGTTCGAAAATTTAAACAAACCCATTGTTTTTACAGGTTCTCAATTACCAATTGGTGATTTGCGTACGGATGCGAAAGAAAACTTAATTACAGCGATTCAAATTGCATCCTTACAAGACAAAGGCCAACCGGTAATCCAAGAAGTATCGTTATACTTTGAATACAAATTATACAGAGGAAACAGAACCACAAAAATAAGTGCAGAACATTTTAATGCTTTCACCTCACCCAACTTACCAGAATTAGTAGAATCTGGCGTGCATTTGAAAGTGAATCATGCCATTTTATTAAAACAAAAAACAACAAAAAAACTGAAAGTCAATACCAATTTTGACGATAATGTTTTAATTTTAAAATTATTTCCAGGCATTAACAAAAATATTTTACATGCTCTTTTACATACTCCAAATTTAAAAGGAGTAATTTTGGAAACTTATGGTTCGGGAAATGCACCAATGGAAAATTGGTTTATTCACGAAATTGAAAATGCGATTGAACGAGGTTTACACATTGTTAATGTAACACAATGTAGTGGCGGAAGTGTTTTGATGGGAACCTACGAAACAAGCACCAGATTGAAAGAAATAGGTTTAATTTCTGGAAAAAACATCACTACTGAAGCTGCGATTACAAAATTAATGTATTTATTAGGTCAAAATGTGGCAAGTTCAGTATTTAAGACTATTTTTGAAACTCCTTTACGCGGAGAAATGAATAATTAAAAACTAGAAAGGTGGCCGAGTGGCTGAAGGCGCACGCTTGGAAAGCGTGTATATGGCAACATATCGAGGGTTCGAATCCCTTCCTTTCTGCAAAAAACTAAAAGATGAAACTATTACTTTTTTTATGGATTCCGTTTTTTTGTTTCTCACAAGAAATAGAATCAGAAGAAACAAATCTGACCGAAATAGATTCACTTTATAGAGAAGACCAATTTTATGCGTCTTTGAGTTATAATTTAATTCAAAACAGACCTGCTGCTTTTAAGCAATTTTCCTTTTCACCTGGAATAACAGTAGGTTTTTTAAGAGATTTACCAATTTCTAAAAACAGACATTGGGCCATTGCACCGGGATTAGGTTATTCGTACAATAACATCAAACAATTTATTAATTCTGATGAACTTTCAGGTAGCGACATCATTGTACCATCAGAAAACATTAGAACCGTCATTACCACACATGGTATTGAAATGCCTTTGGAAGTTAGATGGAGAAATTCTAATCCGCAAAGTCATAGTTTTTGGAGAATTTATACAGGTTTCAAAGCCACTTATGTTTTCAATTCCAAATTAAAAATTGAATCATCTGGCGGCACATCTAAAGAATCTATTTCTAATGATATCAATCGATGGCAGTATGGCGCTTATATTTCAGTTGGTTTCAACACTTGGAATCCTTACATTTATTATGGTTTAAATCCAATTTTTAAAAACGGATCAAAAATCAGCAACTTTAATATTGGTTTTCAATTTTACATACTATAAAACCAAACAAAAACTTGTGGTAACGCACCAATCAAAATCCCAACAATCAATTCGATGGGCGAATGTGCTTTCATAAATAAACGCGAGGAAGCTACAAAACCCATACACATTATTAGATAAGCCATCGTATAAGTCGCATCAATTTCTAAGTAACTGGTTAGCATTACTGTAAAAACGAATAAAGAAGTAATCCCAATCATGTGTAAACTTGCTTTAAACCTCAACATTACAGAAACAAACACCAAAAAAGCGCTGATAAAACCCGCTTGAAAAAATTTATATAATTCGGGAAAATGAGTTTCTAAGATAGTAAAATTTAACAAGCAATACAACAATAAAACTTGAATAAAAATGGGCAATTTTCTTTCTTCAAGAGTTGCTTCAGTGAAAGACTTTACTTTTTTTAAGGCTTTTAATAGCATATAAAAACTTATCGGCAACAATATTGTTAGGATAAAAATTTGAATGAAAGACAAATACACTTCCGCTAATAAACTTATATTTTTGGTGAATAAAAAATACAGAAGCGCTCCATAAATAGAGATAAATATGGGATGGAAAATATATGAAAACGGAATTAAAAGGTATTTTGTTTTCAAGTTTAAAATAAATTATATTTGAATTGGTATTTCAATTAAAAAAACATCTTCGACTCTGCTAAGACTGACAATCTTATATCAATTCTAAAACGGAAATAAAGCTACATTTTTTTTCTCAATCGCGCTACTGGAATGTCTAATTGTTCTCGGTATTTGGCGATGGTTCTTCTGGCAATTGGAAAACCTTTTTCTTTTAAAATAGCGGCCAAATCTTCATCTGGTAATGGCTTACTTTTATCTTCTTCCGAAATAACTCTCTCTAAAATATTTTTAATTTCAATAGTAGAAACATCTTCTCCTTGGTCGTTTTTCATGGCTTCAGAGAAAAATTCTTTGATCAATTTAGTTCCGTAAGGTGTATCAACATATTTACTATTTGCTACACGTGAAATTGTAGAAATATCTAAACCAATCATATCAGCAATATCTTTTAGAATCATCGGTTTTAGTTTCGATTCTTCACCCTCTAAGAAATATTCCTGTTGGAAATACATAATAGCATTCATCGTCACAAATAAAGTTTCCTGACGTTGTTTAATCGCATCAATAAACCATTTGGCAGAATCTAACTTTTGTTTGATAAATTGCACCGCATCTTTTTGCGAATTCGATTTATCACTCGATACTTTATACGTTTGTAACATCTCCTGATAATCTTTAGAAACGTGCAATTCTGGTGCATTTCTGCCGTTTAAAAGCAGTTCTAATTCGCCATCTACAATTCGAATCGTAAAATCTGGAACCACGTGTTCCACCATTCTACTATTACTATCATAACTTCCTCCTGGTTTTGGATTAAGTTTTTCAATTTCGTCAATGGCTTTTTTCAATTGATCTTTTGTACAATCGAATTTTTG
>MGWJ01000012.1:5374-6038 GCA_001800945.1 Flavobacteria bacterium RIFCSPLOWO2_12_FULL_31_7 | reverse complement strand
ATCGTGTGGTTCAATTTTTGATTTTACCAAATCGAAAGCTTTCACTTTTTTATGCGGAAATAAATCTTGGATATACTGAACACCTTCCATATTGGTACGAGCAGTAATGTAATCTTTATAATCTGAACCTTTATAGGTTCCGATAAAAATATAATCGTTCCAAGGCATTACATCACCACCTTCAATATGTACTTCATCTGGTGGGCGTACTACTTTTTTTGGATCAATTTGGTCAATTACATACTGAATAGCATCTAATTCACGTTCTCTATCTGGTAATATATTGGCTTTTATGAAAATGTCGTCAATAACGAAACCAATATCTCTTGAGAAAATTTGGTTGTAATTTTCTATAATTTCTGGACGAAATACTTTAACATCATACTTTTGAAAAACCGCATTAAATGCTTCCATTTCAGCAACCATATCCGCTTCAATTGGATACGTTCCGGCTTTAATATGCTCTAATGATTTTGGATCGTAGGCTTCTTCAATTGTTGGTGTAGGTCCGTTATTAACTGCTGTTCCTAACACAACCGCTCTTAATCTTGATGTTTCGTTTTTTACATTTAAGGATAACATATAGCTATTTTTTACAAATATAGAAAATAGAAAACGATTCAGAAAGTTTGAAAGTTGCTTTTATATTAATAATTCGATTGTT
>MGWJ01000012.1:1453-5343 GCA_001800945.1 Flavobacteria bacterium RIFCSPLOWO2_12_FULL_31_7 | reverse complement strand
TTTACCAGATTAAACACTTGGTTGCGTGAAAACGGATTTACAGTAGAAGAAATTCCTTACGCAGAAATTTCAAAACAAGAAGGACTTTTACGTTGTTCGACATTGCCATTAATTAGAGATTAAATGAATTTGTTTTAGATTTGAAGTTTCACGTGATACAACCTGAAACCTGAAACCTGAAACTTTAAACTAAATAACATGAAACAAACTACCAACACCATATTAATGATTCGTCCAGTGGCGTTTCGCATGAACGAACAAACAGCTGTAAACAACTATTACCAAAAAGTTTTAGATGATTTAACACCTGAAACGGTAAATTTTAAAGCAGTTCAAGAATTTGATGCTTATGTAGAAAAACTAAAAAGCGTTGGGGTAAACGTGATTGTGATTCAAGATAAAAAAGAACCAGATACGCCAGATAGTATTTTTCCAAACAACTGGATTTCTTTTCACGAAACTGGTGATGTAGCTTTATATCCGATGTTTGCCGAAAATAGAAGATTAGAAAGAAGAGAAGATATTTTAGATGTTTTAGAAGATAAAGGTTTCGAAATCACGGAAATTATGGATTATACTTCTGCAGAGGAAGATAATATATTTTTAGAAGGAACTGGAAGTTTAATTTTAGACAGAGAATTCAATAAAGCGTATTGTGCCCTTTCTCCAAGAGCGGATGAAGAGTTGTTTATCGAATTTTGTGAAGATTTTGATATGTCGCCAATTATTTTCGAAGCGTTTCAAACAGTTAATGGCGAAAGAAAACCCATATATCATACCAATGTGATGATGTGTATTGCGGAAACTTTTGCGGTGATTTGTGCAGATTGTATCGACGATAAAAAAGAACGCAAAATGGTTTTAGAAAATCTAAAAGCTGACGGAAAAGAAATCATTTTAATTACGGAAGAGCAAGTGAACAACTTCGCAGGAAATATGCTACAAGTTCGTGGTGCTGAAGATAAACGTTATTTAGTGATGAGTAATTCTGCTTACCAAAGTTTAACGAAAGCTCAAATTGATAAAATTGAAAAACATTGTGAAATTTTACACGCTAGTTTAGATGTTATTGAAGCTTGCGGTGGTGGAAGCGCCCGTTGTATGATGGCGGAAGTTTTCTTACCGAAAGTGGAGTAATCAATTAAGAAATAGAAAAATCCCGATTTCAAATTATGAAATCGGGATTTTTTATTTAGAATTCATTTTAAATTTTGAAATATTTTTAATCATCCCATCGAAAATAAAAAAATGAAACGGTAACATTGCATACCAATATAATCTTCCCCAAATGCCGTGTGGTCTGAAAGTAGCGGTTTGGTGTAACGTATTGGTTTTGTCAATTCTAAATTCTAACCAAGCTTCACCTGGTACTTTCATTTCTGCAAATAATAATAAACGTTTGTTTTCTTTATCCGCCAATAAAACACGCCAGAAATCTAAGGCATCACCATTGTCTAATTGTGAAGGATGAGTTCTACCTCTACGAATACCAATTCCGCCAATAGCTTTGTCTAAAATCCCTCGAATGTTCCAAATCCAAGTGGCATAATACCAACCACGATGGCCTCCAATTGACCAAATATTTTCCAGAGTTTGTTCTGTATTAGTAATTTTGATTCTCTTCTTATCTTTAAAACAACCGTATTTCGGAATTTGAATATAATTGGATAAAGGCTGACTCAATCGGCTACTAGTTAAACTGTCTTTCCAACTTGAAATTACAGAATTTTGCTCAATTTTATCGAATGCTAATCGGATGGCTTCTTTGTAGGTTGTGCCTTCAAACGGAATGATTTTTTTAATTTCTGAATCTTTTGCAATGACTTCTACCTTTAAACTGTTAATTAAATTTACCGCCAAATAATACGAAGTTGAGGTAACGAAAAACAGCCAATAAGAAGACAATCGTGGTGTCATTAATGGAAAATTATAAACTTTCAATTTCAAGTTTCTAACTTCTGCATATTGTTCCATCAATTGTTTGTAGGTTAAAATGTTTGGTCCAGCAATGTCAAAAGATTTGTTGTAGGTTTTCGGATTTTCAATTACACCAGTTAAATATTTCAAAACGTCTCTAATGGCAATCGGATGTGTTCGAGTTAAAACCCATTTTGGCGCAATCATTATCGGAAGTTTTTCACACAAATCTCTAATGATTTCAAAAGAAGAACTTCCAGAGCCCACAATAATTCCAGCTCGTAAAACTGTTAAATTGTAACTTCCTGAAAATAAAATTTGTTCCACATTTAAACGAGATTGTAAATGTTTAGATAGGGAGTTATTATTGACAATTCCACTCAAATAAATCACTTGTTTGATTGAGGAATTTTCGATGTATTTATTAAAATTTTTGGCCGCGGATTTTTCTAATTCATCAAAGTCTCCAATGGAGGTTGACATCGAATGAATCATATAATAAGCAATTTGAACGTCTTTTAATACAGTAGTGACTTCATAAGGTTTTGTGAAATCCACTTCCCAAATGGAAATTTTTTGTAATGTTTCTTCGTCAATTCCTAATCGGTTTTTGTCTCTAACCGCGCACACCACTTCGTAACCCAAAAGCAAAAGTTCAGGTAATAAACGTCTGGAAACGTAACCGTTGGCGCCAGTTAGTAAAATCTTCATTTTCAAAATTTTATATGAAGATACGAGATTTTACTGATTAAACGGCTCTAACAAAAGTTAAATTTAAAAAGGGAATGGGCGAAATTTGTGGTCTTAAATTCCTCTAATAATACTTAAAGTCGCACTAATAATGTACTGAATTCCGATAGCAATCGTTAAGAAACCAATAATTCTAGAAATGGCTACAATTCCTGATGATCCTAATATTTTTGCTAAATAATGTGCGCTTCTTAAAACAAAATAAATTAATGTGGCAACTGCTAAAATAGCCAAACATGAAAATAAGATTTCAGTGGTCGTAATCACATTTCCTGATTCGCCTAATTCTTGATAATAAGCAATTAATAAAGAAATAGAACCTGGACCAGCTAACATTGGCATAGCTAATGGTGTTAAGGCAATATGTTGACGTGCTTCCGCTTCTTTTTGTACTTTTTTATTGATTCCTTTATTCTTGCTGAAATTTCCATTTAATAAAGAAAACCCTGAGCTAGCTATGATAATTCCGCCCGCAATTCGTAACGCAGTAATCGTTATTCCGAAAAAAGATAAAACATATTGGCCTACAAAAAATGAAATCAATAAAATGACAAATACATTTATTGAGGTAATTAATGAAGTTTTTGAGCGTTCAGAAGAAGTGTAGCCTTGCGTTAATCCAACAAAAATTGGTACAGTCCCAATCGGATTTAAAACGGAAAATAAAGCAACAAATAAATAAATAAAAATGTCCATAGTTTTTTTGCAAATATATCTTGTTAACCAAAGATAGAATTTAAAATAGAATTAATTAAATGTAAATTAAAAAACATTTAGTAATTTAGATGAAAATATAATCTTACAATATGAAAACTTTAGTATTAGGCGCAACAACCAATAAAGAAAGATATGCTTACAAAGCAATTCATAGTTTAGTTGATAAAAGTCATCAAGTTGTGGCTATTGGAACAAAAGAAGGAATGGCTTTAGATGTGAAAATTGAAACGGCTAAAGTTCCTTTTAACGGAATTGATACAGTAACATTGTATCTAAATCCAAAAAATCAACAAGAATATTATGAGTATATAGTTTCCTTGCATCCAAGACGAGTGGTTTTCAATCCAGGAACCGAAAATCCGGAATTTTACGAAATTTTAAAACAAAATAATATCGATTTTGAAGTAGCTTGTACTTTAGTTTTGTTAGCTACAAATCAGTATTAATGTTTAAGAGCCAAGTAAAAAGAGCCAAGTAAAAAGAGCCAAGTAAAAAAGTATGCTTTA
>MGWJ01000012.1:0-1431 GCA_001800945.1 Flavobacteria bacterium RIFCSPLOWO2_12_FULL_31_7 | reverse complement strand
GCCAAGTAAAAAAGTATGCTTTATTCTATGTTGTTTGTTTCTTACTAATTAAAAGCAAACCAATAAAAGTTATCAGCCCGTTTACGATAATTAATTCTTCAGCGAAAGTGTATGGAATTAGTTTTGGAACGTCTGCATCAATGCCAGAATTCATACTAATGAAATAGGTAATTGCTGGGGCTAACAAACAAATAAAAGGAACTAATTTATCTTGTACAGAACGATTCTTAATCAAAATTCCAAAAGCAAATAATCCTAAAAGTGGTCCGTAAGTATACGATGCGACTTTGAAAATTAGTTTCACAACCGACTGATTGGTTAACGAATTAAATATTAGAATCACAACAAATATCGCTAATGAAAAACCGATGTGAACGAAATGTCTAGTTTTTACAGTTTCTTTCGTTTCTTCTTTTTTCTCCATTCCTAAAAAGTCAATGCAAAATGAAGTGGTTAAAGCAGTTAAAGCGGAATCTGTTGTAGCGAAAGTTGCGGCAGTTAATCCTAATAAAAAAACAACTGCTGGCACTATTGCAAAATGATTGAAAGCAATTTCAGGAAATAATAAATCTGTTCTAACAGCGCCATCTAACATAGGAACTGCGATATTATTTTTAGCTGCATATAAATATAAAAGCGCACCAACACTCAAGAAAAATAAATTGATAACTACAAAAATACCTGTAAAAGTGAACATGTTTTTTTGTGCTTCTTTGATGTTTTTGCAACTCAAGTTTTTCTGCATCAAGTCCTGATCTAATCCTACCATGGCAATGGTTACGAAAATTCCACCTAAAATTTGTTTTACAAAATGTTGGCCAGATCCAATAAAGTCTTCAAAAAAGAAAATTTTAGAATATTTCGAGTTGTCAATTTGAGAAATAGCTTCACTAAATCCGAAATCTAAACTGTCACAAACAAAATAAATCGTAAAGAAAACAGAGGCAACTAAAAACACCGTTTGTAAAGTATCAGTGATTATTATGGTTTTCAATCCACCTTTGTACGTGTAGGCAAAAATTAAAGCTAAACTAATTAAAACGGTTACAGCAAAAGGAATTTTGAATTCATTAAAAACAAAACGTTGCAATACTAAAACCACCAAATACAAACGGAATGCAGAACCAATTGTTCTACTTAACAAGAAAATAAAGGAAGCAGTTTTATAACTAAAATATCCTAATCGCTGTTCGATATAGGTGTAAATTGATGTTAGATTTAGTCTATAATATAATGGTAATAAAACGGTTGCTACGATTACAAATCCTATGGCATTTCCTAAAATAAATTGAAAATAGGCAAATTGATTGGCGTCAACTGCTCCAGGAACAGAAATAAAAGTTACACCTGAAAGTGCCGTTCCAATCATTCCAAAAGCTACCAAATACCATGGCGATTTTTTATTAGCTTTAAAAAACGTATCGTTACTAC
>MGWJ01000011.1:544-11194 GCA_001800945.1 Flavobacteria bacterium RIFCSPLOWO2_12_FULL_31_7 | reverse complement strand
GTTAGAAGTTAAACAGTCATTAAATTTTTAATAATTTCTACACTTTTCATACACAAATATATAAAATTGATTTCTTATGTTGTAAATTTGAATTTTATTTTACTATGATTTCAATTACCGAAAAAACACTAAAAGACTTAGAATTTCATACCATATTACAAACCATTTCTGACCGATGTAATACAGATATCGGGATGGAAAAAGCACTTCAAATTCAGCCTTTTAAAAACAAAGAAGTTTTGTTTTCAGAATTGGCGTACACGAATGAATATGTTTCTTCTTTTACAAATAACAATGCATTGCCTAATCATGGTTTTGAAACCGTAACCAGTGATTTGAAATTATTAGCAATTGAAGATAGTTTTTTGGAATTAGCAGCCATTAAAAAAATTCTAGATTTAAGTAAATCGACAAATGAATATCTGAAGTTTTTAAAGAAATTTAACGATTATTATCCTAAATTATACAAAAAATCATCAGAAATAGAATTTACACCATTTGTGGCGAAAGCGATTGAAGAAATAGTAAATAAATATGGTGAAATTAAAGATGATGCTTCGCCAGATTTAGTTAATATTCGAAGAAATATCAATGTAGTTCGTGGTAAAATTAATCAGAGTTTTGGAATGGCTTTGTCACATTTTAATTCTTTAGGTTATTTGGATGATATTAAGGAAACTGTAGTAGATAATCGTAGAGTTTTAGCGGTTCAAGCGATGTATCGAAAAAAAGTTAAAGGTTCTATTTTAGGAAACTCTAAAACTGGAAGTATCGCCTATATTGAACCAGAAACGACATTAAAATACTCTCGAGAATTAAATAATTTAGAATTTGAAGAACGCGAAGAAATCATGCGAATTTTACGTGTTCTTTCTGCAACTATAAGACCTTATGTAAATTTAATTGCGCAATATCAAGATTTCCTTTCTGATATTGATTTAATTGCTGCAAAAGCAAAATATGCCAACAGAATTAACGGAATTCTTCCCAAAATTAATGAAGAAAAGCGGTTGTTTTTTAGAGAAGCCTTCCATCCTATTTTACTATTGAATAATAAAGCAGAAAACAAACCTACTTTTCCACAAACTATTGAATTAGAAAGTAATAACCGAATTATTGTTATTTCTGGTCCGAATGCTGGTGGAAAAACCATTTCCTTAAAAACCATTGGTTTATTACAATTGATGTTGCAATGTGGGATGCTAATTCCTGTTCACGAACGAAGTGAAACCTTTTTATTTGATAGAATTTTAACAGATATTGGAGATAATCAATCTATTGAAAATCATTTAAGTACATATAGTTATCGTTTAAAAAACATGAATTATTTCTTGAAAAAATGTAACGATAAAACCTTATTTTTAATTGACGAATTCGGAACGGGTTCTGATCCAGAATTAGGTGGTGCTTTAGCAGAAATTTTCTTAGAAGAATTTTATGACCGAGAAGCTTATGGAATTATCACTACTCACTATACCAACTTAAAAATACTAGCCAACGAATTGCCTTTTGCGAGTAACGCCAACATGTTATTCGATGAAAAATCGTTAGAACCGATGTATAAATTGCATTTAGGTCAACCAGGAAGTTCATTTACGTTTGAAGTCGCACAGAAAAACGGAATTCCGTACGGATTGATTAATCGTGCCAAAAAGAAAATTGAAAATACGAAAGTCCGATTTGACAAAACCATTGCGACTTTACAAAAAGAGCGCTCAAAAATGGAAAAAACATCCATTACTTTAAAAGAAGAAGAAATTAAAGCGCGTGAAGAAAGTAAGAGAATGGAAACTATAAATAGTAAAATTCAAGATAAATTAGAACGTTATCAGGAATTGTACGATGCCAATCAGCGTTTGATTTACATGGGTCAGAAAATTGATGATATTGCTGAGAAATATTTCAATAACAAAGATAAAAAGGCTTTAATTGGTGAGTTTTTAAAAGTGGTTGAAATTGAAAATTCAAAACGAAAGAAAATATCCGCCAAAGAAAAAAAGAAACAAGAAGTTGTTGTAAAACAAGTAATTGAAGAAGTAAAAGTTAAAGTAGAAGAAATTCGAATCGAGAAAAAAGAAAAGAAAATCAAAGCCAAATTAGTTCCAGAAAAACCAATTGTAATTTTAAAAGTTGGCGATAGAGTTCGTATGAAAGATGGAAAAGCCATCGGAACTATAGAAAAAATTGAAAAAAACAAAGTTTCTGTCAATTATGGTATGTTCATGTCGAAAGCAAATTTAGATGATTTGGAATATGTACAACCAGCGTAATTTTGTAAAATTCAAACATTTACATATCTATATATTACCAATTCTTATCTTTTCTAAATAAAATTATTATTTTTTTTATAAATAGTTATTTAGATTACTACTTTTTTTGTAAATTCAATTCTTATTAAGCATTGATTAGTAATATCATATACCATAAACAAGATTTATATCTATCACGAATAGATTCCCTCCACATCTTGTTAATTTACTTTTGAATATAATTTTAAATTATTAATTGCAGATGTAAAACTGCTATTGAATTATTATACTATTTTTTCAAAAGTTATAAATTAACTTTAAATCTTATAATTATGAAAATTAAATTGTTAACCTTGTTATTATTTTGTTTTACAATAGCAAATTCACAAGTAACCAATTTGCTAAATGGACTGTATAATGGAATTACCAATTTAGTAGTTTATCAAGACAATATTTATTTTAGTTCCTATTCAAATTTCACTATTTATAAATATCCAATAATTGGGAACAGTACACAAACTCCAGAAGTATTTAAAATTTTAGGTGGTAAACCAACACAATTATTATTGCATAACACAGATTTATATGTGGCTACGGAGCAATCTAATAATGTCTTTAAAATCAACTTATTAGATCCAGGAACTTCTCCTATTGAAATCACTGATATTTATGGACCGATGGTTATTAAAGATAACTTTTTATATGTTGGTCAATATTTGGATTCAAAAATTATTAAAGTGAATTTATCAAATGGCAGTAAAACCGACTATTTAATTGGTTATAAACCTAATTATTTTAATCTCCAAGGTGATAATTTATATTTTACATCTAATACAACCAATAAACTTTACAAAATAAATCTTGTAGATAATAGTTTGAGTATCATTTTAGGAAATTTAAATTATGCAGCAGGAATTGTAATTGAAAATAACATATGTTATATATGTGAAAGTCAAACAGATAAAATTTCGTATTATGATTTAATTAGCAGTCAATTAATTAATCAAGTTACACTAGCTCCAAGTTCATGGCCAAACGGAATAACTATTTATAACAATACGATATATTTCATTTCGACAGTTAGCGGAAAAATTTCTAGCATTCCACTTGCTGCATTAGGAATTTCTGTAAATCATAAAATTACTTATAACATTTATCCAAATCCAACTTCAGATTTCATAAACATAACAACAGAAGAAATTTTAGAAAAATATCAAATATTTGATCTTAAAGGAAAAGAAGTTTTAAAAGGAAAATTTGAAACCAATCGTATAAATGTTAGTCAGTTACAAAATGGTTCTTATATTTTAAAAATTCAAAATTCTTTTATTCGTTTTAATAAAAACTAAAACAAGCTTTCCCCATTTAAATCAGTCGTTAACACATCGCTCATGTAATTGAAAAATGGTCGCATCGCTGCAAAAGTTGCGATAATTTCTTCTTTGAAATTCGGAGATAAGACTTCCTTATTAGAAAATTTTCTGGTCAATAAATATTGTTTTTTTCTGATTAAATCGATGTCTGGATGTGTTTTGTCAAAGTTTTTTGGAGCTGTTTTTAATTCTTCACCTTGTAAGGTTCCGAAGAATTTTTTGAATGTTTCATCGGTAATAATTTCTCGTAAATCCGAAGCATCAAGTTCTAATTCTTTACGAATTCTTAGTAAATCTTCGTTATTGGGTTCCCAAAATCCGCCACCAACAAAGCTAGCATTATTTTCAATATGCAAATACATACCACCACGAAGCATAGGCTTAGTTCTAGAAAAACCAACAGAAAAATGATTTTTATAAGGTAATTTGTCTTTAGAAAAACGCACATCACGATAAATTCTGAACACTTGCATTTTTTCAATACTATCGATTTTTTCCAAATCAGCTAAAACTTCTGTGAAAAAAGCTTTTACTAAATTATTTTCCGTTTCAAAACGCTTTTTGTTTTCAGTAAACCAATCGCGGTTGTTGTTTTTAGTCAGTAATTCTAAATATTCAAAAGTGGATTTTGTTAGCATGTTTGAGTATGTTTGAAATATAAATATAGAAAAATAAATTGATAATTTACACATTGATTCATTAACAAATTAACTTCGCTCCCGTTCCATTTTCATTAGCATAAATTGTTTTTCCAAAATCGATAGAAACTCCGGTTGCAATATCTTTTTCTAATAATAATGCGCCATCCATATCAATATAATCTAAAAATGGTAATAAATGTGCGATAGCTGAAATTCCAATTGTACTTTCAGTCATACAACCCACCATCGTTTTCAAACCTAACGATTTCGCTTGAGCAATCATTCGTAAAGCAGGCGTAATTCCTCCGCATTTCATCAATTTAATATTGACACCGTGAAAATAGTTATGACATTTAAAAACATCTTCTTCTTCAATACAACTTTCGTCGGCAATAATAGGTAAAACCGAATGTTTAAAAACTTCAGCGTGACCTAAATAATCATCAGCTTTTAAAGGTTGTTCGATAAATTCTACACCTAAATCTTTTAAAATAATGGAATTTTCAATGGTTTCTTCGACTGTCCAACCACAATTTGCATCCACACGGAAAATCGCGTTGGTTTCTTTGCGAAGTGCTTTTACGATTTGAATATCATCTGGAGTTCCCAATTTGATTTTGTAAATTGGCCAAGGCATGGCTTTCATTTTCAGAACCATTTCCTCGATAATAGAAATTCCAATCGTATAATTTGTTAAAGGATTATTTGAAATGTTTAAATTCCATAATTCGTATAATTTCTTCCCTTTTTTTCTGGCGAATAAATCATGAAAAGCAATATCTAAAGCACATAAAGCGAATCTATTATGCAATAAATACGGATTTAATTTATTCCAAAATTCATCTGGAGAAAGAGTAACTAATTGTTCAATGATTGGAATTAGTTTTTCAATATCAGCCGCAATTTTAAACGTATCTAATTCATAATACGCATTTTCAGTAGCTTCTCCAAAACCCGAAATTCCATTGCTAATTAATTCTACAATTAACGTGGGTTTGACATCAAAAGATAAACGAGAAATTTTAAAATTGTGTTTTAATTTTAAGTTGTAATGATGGAGTTTTACTTGCATTAAAAATTATAATATGAATTAATTTGCCACGAATTTACGAATATGCTTCATTTGAATTTTAAAAAATTAATTCGAATTATTAATCGACAAAGTCGATACAAATTTTACACTCAAAGAAAAATTCGTTAATTCGTGCAAGTGAAATTTTAGAATAAGTAACTATTTAGAGTTTCCTAAACGATCTTCAATGAATTCAATTTGTGTTTTTCCGTGTGGTTTCGATTTTCCGTCTTCGTCTAAATTTACCATTGTGATATTATCAATTGTAATGATTTTTTCACGTGTCATCATATTTCGAACTTCGCATTTTAAGACCAAAGAAGAGGAACCAAATTTTACTACATCGATACCAATTTCTACAATATCGCCTTGTTTGGCTGCACTCATGAAATTAATTTCACTCATGTATTTCGTAACCACTTTAGGGTTTTCTAATTGCACGATGGAATACAAAGCCGCTTCTTCATCAATCCAAGCCAATAATTGTCCTCCGAATAAGGTTCCGTTGGCATTTAAATCTTCAGGTTTTACCCATTTTCTAGTATGAAATCTCATATTTCTAATTTTCACTAAAAGTAAGAAAAATCAGGAACATCTATTTGTATTTTACTATCGTTTTTTTGATAATTACATTACTTTTCTCTATTCTTCAATACATTCACTATGTCATTTAATCTAAAACCTTTAGCTTGTAAAAGAATTAAGTAGTGAAATAGCAAATCGGCGCTTTCTGATAGAAATAAATCATCATTATTATCTTTGGCTTCAATGACCACTTCCACGGCTTCTTCACCTACTTTTTGAGCCATTTTATTGATTCCTTTTTCGAATAAAGAAGCCACATAACTTTTTTCTGAAGTGGCGTTTTCTTTTCTTTCTTGAATCGTGTTTTCTAATTTCGAAAGAAAGCCATAATTGAAAACATTATTTTCTTGCCAACACGAATCAGAACCCGTGTGACAAGTTGGTCCAACGGGATTAACTTGAATTAAAAGTGTGTCGTTATCACAATCGTTTTTGATTGAAACTAAGTTTAAAAAGTTGCCACTTTCCTCACCTTTTGTCCATAATCTATTTTTAGAACGACTGAAAAAAGTAACTTTCTGAGTGGCTAAAGTCTGGTCTAATGCTTCCTGATTCATATAACCTAACATCAGAACAGTTTTGGTTTCGTTGTCTTGAATAATGGCTGGTATTAAGCTATTTTTTGTAAAATCTAATTTCATTTTTGTATTATTTTTAAACGCAGATTAGAGAAATTTCTAAAAATTTTAATAATTCCTTTAATCTGTGTTGTTAACTATATTCTTACTTCTATATTCTGTTTTTTCAAAAATTGTTTCAATTCTGGAATTTCTATTTCTCCGAAGTGAAATACACTGGCTGCTAAAGCCGCATCCGCATTTCCTATTGTAAAAGCATCTGCAAAATCTTGTTGATTTCCAGCACCACCCGAAGCAATAATTGGAATGTTTACTAATTTTGAAATCGTATGTAAAGCTTCATTGGCAAATCCGTCTTTTGTGCCGTCGTTTTCCATGGAAGTGAATAAAATTTCACCCGCACTGCGATTCGCAACTTCCACTACCCAATCGAATAAATTTAGTTCTGTGGCTTGTTTTCCACCGACTAAATGTACTTTCCAAATTCCGTCAATTCTTTTTGCATCAATAGCTACTACTACACATTGACTCCCAAATCTTTGAGCCAATTGATTAATTAAATCTGGATTTTTAACTGCTGAAGAATTAATCGAAACCTTATCGGCTCCATTTTTCAGAAGTAGTTCAACATCTTCCACAGAATTTATACCGCCACCAACTGTAAACGGGATGTTGATGGTTTCCGCCACTTCTCTAACTAAGTTGATTAAAGTTCTTCTGCGTTCTTCAGTTGCCGAAATATCTAAGAAAACTAATTCGTCCGCACCAGTTTCTGAATATTTTTTGGCTAATTCAACCGGATTACCAGCATCAATTAAATCCACAAAATTGACGCCTTTTACTGTTCTTCCGTTTTTAATATCTAAACAAGGAATGATTCTTTTTGTGAGCATTATTTTAATTTGTTTCGCAGAGTTTCACAAAATATTTTTTGCGTTACTTTGAGTTATCTTTGTGTACCTCTGCGTTATTTAATTATATAATTTTCTAATTGTTTTAACGAAATTCGATCTTCGTAAATGGCTTTTCCAATGATAACACCTTCGCAACCTAAATCCGCTAATTTTGGAATTTCGTCAAATTCAGAAATGCCACCAGAAGCAATTAATTTGATATGATTGGTATTCTCTTCGGTATTACAATGTGCTAAAATTTGTTTGTATATCTCAAAACTAGGACCAGATAACATCCCATCTTTACTGATATCTGTGCAAACCACATAGCTAATTTTGTTTTGTAAATAGTTGTAAATGAAAGGTAGCAAATCTTCTGTTGATTCTTTTTTCCATCCAGAAATGGCAATTTTTGCTCCAGTTTGATACGGATTAAAATCGGCTCCCAAAATCATTTTTTCAGGTCCGAATCTTTCAATCCATTTCAGAAATTTTTCTGCATCATTTACAGCAACACTTCCACCTGTTATTTGATTTGCACCAGATTCAAAAGCTATTTTAACATCACCACTGGTTTTAATTCCACCACCAAAATCTATTTTTAAGTTGGTTTGAGTGGCAATAGTTTCTAAAACTTTATGATTGACAATTTTACCCGTTTTTGCTCCATCTAAATCAATCAAATGCAAATTCTCAATTCCGTGATCTTCAAAAGATTTCGCAACCTCTAATGGATTATCATTATAGATAATTTTTGTTTTAAAATTTCCTTTCGATAATCGGACACATTTTCCATCAATGATATCAATTGCAGGAATAATTCTTATTTTATTTTTCTTCATTTTATAATTTCAAAAAGTTATCTATTATTTGTTCACCTGCTTTTCCACTTTTTTCTGGGTGAAATTGTACGCCGTAAAAATTATTTTTCTGTAAAGCTGAAGCATATTCTAGCTCATAATTCGTATTCGCAATAGCTAAGTCAGTATTCGGGACATAAAAACTATGAACTAAATACATGAACTCCTTTTCTTCAATATTTTCAAATAATTTCGATTTCAAATTGTAAATTCTATTCCAGCCCATTTGTGGCACTTTTACTGCATTCGAAAACTTAATTACATCCACATCAAAAATTCCTAAACCTTTAGTATTGCCTTCTTCCGAAGATTTACACATCAACTGCATACCTAAACAGATTCCTAAAACAGGTTGTTTTAAGGTAGGAATAATTTGGTTTAAACGACTTTCTTCGAGCATTTTCATCGCACTACTCGCTTCTCCAACTCCAGGAAAAATAACTTTATCAGCTTGTTGAATTTCGATTGGATTTTTAGACAAAACAGCTTCAAAACCTAATCTTTTTATGGCAAATTGAACACTTTGAATGTTTCCAGCGCCATAATCTATAATTACTATTTTCATTTTGTTTCAAGTTTCAGGTTTCAAGTTTCAGGTTATCTTGAAACAAATTTTACAACATTCCTTTTGTGCTTGGGAGAATCATTTTTTCAACATCTCTTTTTACGGCTACTTTTATGGCTTTGGCGAAAGCTTTAAAAATAGCTTCTATTTTATGGTGTTCATTAGTTCCTTCTGCTTTAATATTTAAATTGGCTTTGGCACCATCTGTAAACGATTTGAAAAAGTGAAAAAACATTTCAGTGGGCATTTGACCAATCATTTCACGTTTAAAATCGGCTTCCCAAACTAACCAGTTTCTTCCTCCAAAATCAATAGCCACTTGTGCTAAGCAATCGTCCATTGGTAAACAAAAACCATAACGTTCTATTCCTAACTTATTTCCTAACGCATTTGCAAAAACTTCCCCTAAAGCAATGGCTGTATCTTCAATGGTGTGGTGTTCATCAACTTGCAAATCGCCTTGAACTTGAATATCTAAATCCATTTGTCCGTGACGTGCTATTTGGTCTAACATGTGATCAAAAAAATGCAAGCCTGTATTGATGTTACTTTTTCCGGTTCCATCTAAATTTACAGTAATAAAAATATCGGTTTCATTGGTTTTTCTAACGATGGAAGCTGTACGATTTTCTAATTTTAAAAACTCATAAATATTCTCCCAATCGTTAGTTTCTAAAGCGATTGTTTCTGCGATCTGAGTTTCGTTTAAAGAAATTTCTGCCGTTCCTAAATTCGTATTATCATTGATAAATATAGCCTTAGCTCCCAGATTTTTCGCCAATTCTACATCCGTTAATCTGTCGCCAATTACGAAAGAATTTTGTAAGTCATATGTTTCAGAAAAATACTTCGTTAGCATTCCTGTTCCAGGTTTCCGAGTTGGTAATTTCTCTTCTGGGAATGATTTATCGATACATTGTTCTGAAAAAAACACACCTTCTCCTTCAAAGGTTTTCATGATAAAATTATGAACTGGCCAAAACGTATTTTCTGGAAAAATAGCTGTTCCTAATCCGTCTTGGTTCGTAACTAAAACCAATTCATAATCTAATTCTTTGGCAATTTTACCTAAAAAAGTCAAACATTTTGGATAGAAATACATTTTATCAAAAGCATCAATTTGGTAATCAGAAACTTCTTTAATCATAGTTCCATCACGGTCGATAAATAATACTTTCTTTGCCATTATAATACTTTTAAGGTGTTAATTAATTTTAAATTTTCTGAAGATGTTCCGATAGTAATTCGTAAACAATTTTCGCATAAAGGTTGTGAACTTCTGTTTCTTACAACAATACCATTTTCTAATAATTGTTGGTATCTTTTATTGGCATTGTCTACTTTTATCAGAATAAAATTAGCATCCGATTCATATATTTTTTCAATAAAATTTATTTGAAGTAAATGTTTAAATAAAAATTCTTTTTCAATTTGAATATCAGTTACTTGTTTGATTACTTTTTTTGTGTTTTCTAATTTTTCAACTGCTTTTTTCTGCGTTAATATATTCACATTATAGGGTGGTTTTATTTTGTTTAAAACCGAAATGATTTCTACTGAAGCATATAAAATTCCAAGTCTGATTCCAGCCATGGCATAAGCTTTTGATAAAGTTTGAGAAATGACTAAATTCGGATAATCATTAATTTCAGACAACCAACTTTCTTTCGAAGAAAAATCGATATAAGCTTCATCAAGCACAACTAAACCCTTGAAGTTTTTAAGTAAAGTTACGATACTTTCATCCGAAAAAGAATTTCCGGTTGGATTGTTTGGTGAACACAAGAAAATGATTTTAGTATTTGCATTGACTTCCGATAAAATTTGATCAACA
>MGWJ01000011.1:0-522 GCA_001800945.1 Flavobacteria bacterium RIFCSPLOWO2_12_FULL_31_7 | reverse complement strand
TTGGGTTCAAAATCATCATTTAGTAAAACTTCTTTATTTTCAACTGCATTTAAATTTGCTAAAACGCCATACATTCCGTAGGTTGGCGGCAAAGTAATTACATTATCTACATTCGGTTCACAGAAAGCACGAAATAGTAAATCTAGTACTTCATCGCTTCCATTTCCTAATAAAATTTGATTTTTTGAGACTTTTTTAATGTCGGATAAAATCTTCTTCACCGCTTTTTGTTGGGTATCTGGATAACGATTTACTCCGTTTTCATTTGGGTTTTCATTCGCATCTAAATAAATCATTTTTTCTTCATCATCTTGAAATTCATCACGAGCTGAAGAATAGGCTTGCATGTTTTTAATATTAGTTCTAATTAAATTTTCTAAATTCATTTTAGTGTCTTTTATATACTTTTCCATTGTCTGAATTATAAATTAATTTACTTTATTTAATCTTAACGTTACAGCATTCTTGTGTGCTTGTAAACCTTCAGCTTCTGCCATAATTTCAATGCTTTTCCCAATATTT